>JAUJNC010000066.1 GCA_030446525.1 Armatimonadaceae bacterium | reverse complement strand
CTCGCCGACGATCGGCCGGCCGGTGGGGAGGGTGTCAGCGTGGGGCACGGAGGGATGATGGCTCATGATTGATGGGTGACCGGATCTCTCAGTCATCACCCATCAATCATGAGGCATCATCCCTACCCCGGCGGCCAGCTCAGCTTGCGGCCGCCCAGGAGGTGGGCGTGCAGGTGCGGCACGGACTGGCCCGCGTCTTCTCCTTGGTTGATGACCAGCCGGTAGCCGCTTGTCAGACCCTCCTGCTCAGCGACCGTCTTTGCGGCGTTGAGGAGGTGGGTGTGGTCCCCGGCGTCCGGGAGGTCCGCGAGGCCCGGGATCTCGGCGCGGGGGATGATCACGATGTGCACGGGGGCTTTAGGGTCTATGTCGCGGAAGGCGACGACGTGCTCGTCCTCGTACACGATGTCCGCCGGAATTTCGCGATTGATGATTCTCGTGAAGAGGGAGGGCATGGGGTGATTATGGCGTTGGGCGTTGGAGTAGCTTGCCCTTTGCCCTACAGTGGTTAAGGATTCCCTCTTCCGCCCTAACGCCTAACGCCCAACGCCTTCTCCTACCGCCCTCCCCCCCCCCCCACGCGGGTATCCTTCTCGCCGGAGCGATGAGACGCGACGACCTCCTAGACCTGAACGACGTGCTCCAGCACCCGGGTCGCACCCTGGAGGTGGATATCTCGACGGAGCTTCCCGAAGAGGAGGATGTCGACCTGATTAAGCCCGTCGAGGGGTATCTCGAAGCGGTGAGCACGGGCAATCTTCTCCTGATTACGGGCAAGTTCACGACGCGCGCCGTGTTGGAATGTGCCCGCTGCACCGGACCGCTGGAGGTGGACGTCGAGTTCGATCTCGACGAGCAGTTCACCGTCGAGGGGATTCCCAGCTCGCTCAACCCTCAAGATTTCGCGCGCGTCGTCGAGGACGAGCCGTTTCCGTTGTTCGAGGAGAACCACTTGATGGTCGAGGCGCTCCTGCGCCAAGACCTCCTGCTCGCCATGCCCGTGCAGCCGCTTTGCGAGCACGGGTGGGAAGGGCCTTGCCCGCAAGCGAAGGAGCGAGGCGTAGACGGAGTGGGGGCGCCGGAGGGGCGCCCGGAATTCAAGGGTCTCACGAATCTCCTGCCCTTCGAGGCTCCCGAGCCTTGAGCATCGCGCTCGATGCGATGGGTGGCGACCATGCCCCGGAGGAGATCGTCAAGGGCGCTCTGTACGCGGCCCCGCGGCTTACGCGCCGCGTCCTGCTGGTCGGGGATCCGGAGCGTCTGAATCCGTTCCTTCCGAACCCGCTCCCGAACAACATCGAGATCCGTGCCGCCAGCCAAGCGGTCGGCATGGACGAGAAGCCGCTCGAGGCCTACCGAACGAAGAAGGACTCCAGCCTCATGGTCGGCGCGCGGCTCGTGAAGAACGGCGAGGCGCTCGCGCTGGTCTCGGCAGGCAACACCGGAGCGGTTTCGGCGACCGCGCTCCTTGTGTGGCGGCAGCTCCCGGGCGTCCACCGCCCGGCGATCGCGAGCCTGCTGCCGAACCGTCACGGCGGATTCGTGCTCCTCGACGCGGGCGCGAGTCCCGACGCGGGCCCCGAGCACCTGGTGGAGTTCGCCCTTATGGGCCGCGCCTACGCCGAAAAGGTTATGGGGCGCAAGGACCCGACGGTCCACCTGCTGAACATCGGGGAGGAGGCGGGAAAGGGGAACGCCTTCGCTAAGCAGGCCTACAGCCTGCTCTCCGGCCACACCTGGTTTAAAGGGAACATCGAAGGGAAGACGATGTATTCGCAGCCGGTGGACGTCGTGGTATGCGACGCCTTCGTTGGGAACGTGGTCCTCAAAACCAGCGAAGGGGTGGCCGAACTTATCATCGGGCTCGTGCGCGAGCAGATTCCCACGAACCCCGCGGCGCGTATGATGTATTGGCCCGTGAAGAAGGTTATGCAGCCCATCCGAAAGCGAATCGACTATGCGGAGGTGGGCGGATCCCCTCTCCTTGGCCTGAACGGCCTCTGTGTCATCTGCCACGGGAGCAGCGACGCCCGCGCCATCGCCAACGCCCTGCTCCGGACGCAGGCCGCCCTGGACAACGACGTGGTCGGCACGATCCGGCGGTCGATGGAAGAGGAGGGGGGGCTATGAGCATCAGCGCCGTCGTCCACGGCATGGGCCACGCCCTGCCCGTGAAGATCGTGACCAACGCGGACCTGGAGAAGAAGGTCGAAACGAACGACGCGTGGATCGTCCAGCGTACGGGCATCCAGGAGCGGCGCGTCTGCAACGAGGCCGAAGAGTGTACGGGCTACCTGGCCTTGGCGGCGGCCCGGGAGGCCGTCGATCGTTCGGGCATCGACCCCAAGGAGATCGAGCTGGTGGTCTGCGCTACGGTCTCCGGCGACTATATCTGGCCCGCTACCGCGTGCTTCGTGCAGGACGCGCTGGGCATCCCACCGGTGGGCGCGTTCGATGTGAGCGCCGCCTGCGCGGGCTACATCTACGCGATGGCCAACGCCACCTCCATGATTCGGTGCGGCGACATCGGGACCGCGCTCGTGATCGGCGTGGACTGCCTAAGCCGCCAGCTCGACTGGAACGACCGGTCTACCTGCATCCTCTTCGGGGACGCCGCCGCCGCTACGGTGCTCCGAGGAGAGGAGAATACGGACCGGGGCGTGCTGCAGACGGTCCTCATGTCGGACGGCAGCGGCGGGCGGCACATCGGCATCGAGGTGGGCGGATCCCGCTTCCCCTACGGCCGTGAGTGGTCGGCGGGGAAGAGCAGCTGCATTACGATGAACGGCCAAGAGGTCTACCGTTTCGCCATCGAGGCGATGGGGGACGCCTGCCACAAGGTCTTGGAGAAGGCGGGCATGACGCCTGCCGACGTGGATCTCTTCGTCCCCCACCAGGCGAACCTCCGGATCATCGACTCCGCGGCAAAGCGCCTCTCGCGTCCGCCGGAAAAGGTGTTCATCAACGTGCAGAAGTACGGCAACACCAGCGGCGGCTCCGTCCCACTCGCGCTTTACGAGGCGGAGCAGGAAGGCCGGCTGGAGAAGGGGATGGTCGTCATGACCGTCGGCTTCGGCGCGGGCCTCGTGTGGGGCGCGAACCTGATCCGGTGGTAGCGGATTGGAGATTGTAGATTTTAGATTGGAGATTGGAGATTAAGGAAAAGCCTCTCCGCCAATCTAAAATCTCAAATCTAAAATCTTCAATCTCCCCCTAACGAGTTTCGATCGTCGCCCGTTCGATGATCGCGGGGTTATCCTCGCGGGGGTTGTCGCGGGCGTCGCGCGGCAGGGCGACGATCTTGTCCACGACGTCCATTCCTTCGATCACCTCTCCGTAGGCGGTGTACTGGTTGTCCAGGTGCGCCGAGCGGGCGACCATCAGGAAGAACTGGCTGCCCGCCGAGTCGGGGTCGGACGAGCGCGCGGCGCTGAGGATGCCGCGGTCGTGCTTGACGTCGTTGAACTCCGCCTTGAGCTTGTAGCCCGGCCCGCCTGTGCCGTGCCGGGTCCGGTCGGGGTCCTTGCTGTTCGGGTCGCCCCCTTGAACCATGAAGCCGGGGATGACGCGGTGGAACCGCGTGCCGTCGTAAAACCCCTTGCGCGCGAGCTCCTTAAACGCCTGAACATGTCGCGGCGCCTTGTCCTCGAAGAACCGGAGCACGATCTGCCCCAGGTTGGTGTGCAATACGGCGACTTCTACGCCAGAGCCTTCCGGTTGAGCCATAACGGGAGTATGTCCTAGTGCGTCCCCCACTCCTCGCTTTTGCTGCGCTTCGTTCGGGCATAGCCAGAGGAAGAGAGGCTGGGCGCGGGGGCAACTAGCCCGGCGCGAGCTTGGACGGGGGCACGTCCAAGCTGAAGAACTCCAGCACGTCGTCAAGCCGATCCGATTCGGTGCTGCAGGCTTGGACCATCTGGGTCTGCTTCGCTTTGGCGGCTTCGATACCGCCTCGGCGGGCTTGAATCTCCTGCTCCATCGCCGCAATCTCGATCTCGGCCTTCTGGACGTAGGTGTTCGCCTGGTCCGTGTAGCTCTGGGCGTAGGCGGCGAGGGCGGCCAGCTTCCGGGAGGCGTCGGCGACCACAGTCTCCGGGGAGACGCCGAGCGTTTTCGCCATTGCGGAGAGGGTGACCTTCAGGGTCGCGCGCTTCGTCTCCATCGGGAGTTCGGCGGGCAGCGAGTTGAGGAGCTCCAATACCTGTTCGGCGGTGAAAGGAGACGACGGGAGGTTCGCCATCGAATAGATCGCCGGGAAGCTGATCGTTCCGTCGGGCGACATAGGCGACTCCTGGGGCTGCGTCGGGATCGTGATCTCATCGAGGTTCGGCCCCGGCGAGTCGCGCACGATCTGCTCGACCGTCTTCGCCGCCGGTCGCGGCGCGGGCGCCAGCGGCGCGCTCAGGTCCGGCAGGTCCCCCAGCTTCGGCTCCGGCTCCGGCTCCTCAGGCAACTCTACGAACAGCCCAGCCGCCTTCTTTAGCGTGTCTCCGATTCTCATGATCTCGTTTTGATTGTAGAAGGAAGAGGAAGGTTAGAGGTTAGAGGGGAGAGGTTAGAGGGCAGACGGAAGGGACAACCCACTTCCAGTTTCTCTCCTCTAACCTCTAACCTCTCCACTCTGCCCTCCCGCCTACGTCCCATAAAGCCGCTCCGACCCGGGCTCGATGGGGAAGACCTCCATCGGCGCGACGTCCAACAGGGCCTCGGTGAGGCTGTCCGTCTGGAAGACGACGTCTTCGATGTCCGCGAGGACCTGCTCGGGGGAGCGGGCGCGGATCTCGTCGTTGATGAGGCCGAAGGTGTCTTCCATCAGGTGGAGCTGGTGCCGCAGGTTCGTGAGGCTTTCGCCGATGCGGCCGACGTAGAGCGAGCGGCGCTGGATGACCTCTTTGCGCTTATCCAGGACGGCCTGGTTGTGCAGATTCTCGTCGTCCTTCAGCAGTTCGTCGATCTCCTCAACTTCCCGCGCGTAGCTCGCCAGCACGCGCTCGACCGTCTGCCGCACCCACTTGTCGCTGGCGTCGGGCGGCAGCGGGCGGGCCGGGGCCCACGCCGCCTCGCGCCCTCGTGGATGACGGGCGGCGGCACCACCCTGGGCTCCTCAACCTCCTCCAGCACGGAGCGCAGGTACTCCCTGGAACTGCACCTCCTGCTCGCGAAGAGGAGGAACTTCTCCAGCAGGTAGTCGAGCTTGCGCAGCACCTCGCGGAACCAGCGCTTCCCTCGAACGTCTGGCCGCCGATCGCGTTGCGGACTCCCTCCAGGCGCGAGAAGCGGGCTTGCAGGGTGGGGCTGAGGGAGGGGAAGACCTCCCCTTGCAGCTTTTGGCGGCGTCGACGACCTCCCGGTCGTACCGCTCCGAGAGCCGCGCGTCGTACCACTTGGAGTCGGGCACGAAGAGTAGGTAGGCAGCCTCGATTACCAGCCCGGCGAGCAAGGGCAGGGGGTTCAGCGTTGCGGCGGAGATCGCGACGGCCGTGGCGAGGCCCACGGTGTTGTAGCTCTCCTTAAACGCTTCCAGCAGGCGGTTCTTTGGGCCGGGCATGCGGTCTGTCTCCTTCTTACCCCGAGCATTCCTAAAGCCTGTAGCGGCAGAGCGCGCTCTGCCTGAGCCCGGGCCTGCATCTATCGTTGGGCTTGTAGACAGAAGGCAGAGCACGCTCTGCCGCTACAGGCGGGAGAACACCCCGCGGATCTCTTGCCGAAGGGTGTGGAAGGCGGGGGTCGTAGAGATGTCTTTTTGCCACGCGAGGCCGCGCTCGACGAGGTTGTACGATTTCTGGATCCGTGCCCCGGGAATGGGGTTATCCGCCTCGTCCCGGTCCCGCCCGAGGACCAGATCGTGTCGGATACCTCGATGGCGGCGCTGACGTCGTGCGTGACGAGGATGAAGGTCTTCAACTCGTGCGAGCCCGCCATCTCCGCGATGAACTCGATCACCCGCGCCTGGGCGTTGAGGTCGAGGCCGGAGAACGGCTCGTCCATGAGCAGGAAATGCTCCGAGCACATGAACTGCTGCGCGATGGCGACGCGCTGGCGCTGGCCACCCGAAAGCTGGGCCGGGTACTTGCGCAGATGGTCCTCCAGTCCGAAGCGCCGCAGCAGCGCCTCCCCTTGTCCCGCGCCTCCTTGACCGAGAGCCGCGCGCGGCGCCCCGCGACGACGATGTTGCCCAGCACCGTGCGGTGCTCGAAGAGAGCGCAGTTTTGCGCGACGACGCCCACCGACCCGCGCTCGACCGGCTTGCCCTCCACGCCCAGCCGCACGGTGCCGGTATCGGGCTGGTCGAGGCCGGCGAGGATGCGGAACAGGCGCGTCTTGCCCATACCCGACGGGCCGAGGAGCCCCACCACCTGGCCCTGCGTGTGGCCGGGGCGGATGAGGTTGCATATCTCCAGGTCGACGTTTCTCAGGATCTGTCTCCCGCCGAGGACCTGGGAGACGTCCTCGACCTTCAGCAGAGTCTCGCCGTACGAGCAAACGGGCGCGTTCAATTCTCTTTTCTCTCCAGCGTCAGGTTCGCGTAGGGGCAGACGATGTGGCGTAACAGGCCGATGCCGAAATCCTGCACGAGCCCCACGAGCAGGATGACGATCTGGATGGCGAAGACGTCGGCAAGGCGGAAGTGTTTCTGCTGGCTGAGCAGCATCGCGCCCACCCCTCCTTCCGAGCGGACGATCCCCTCGACCAAGGTCAGCATGAGCCAACCGATGGCGGCATTCTGTCGCAGCACCTCGAACGCCTTGTCCGCCGTCCCCAGCACCACGACTCGCCCACGACGCGCCACTCGACCATGCGCAGCGTGCGCGCATGGTCGAATTTCTCCTCGGGATCTCCGCGATGACCGAGGCCATCGAGGTCACGAAGAAGACGGTCATCCCGAAGACCAGCAGAGATACCTTCAGCGGATGGCCGCCGCCGAGGAGCAGGGGTGAACACGAACGTGAACCCGGCCAGGCTGAGGAACCGCCCTTGGACACAGCCGCGGCGACCGGCCGGAAGAAAGGCAGCACGGTGAGATAGGAGAGCGCCAGCGCGATGAGCGTGGTCACGGCGAGCGCCTTGAGGCTGAGAGTGAAGCTCGCCCACAGCTCCGGCCCCAGCCCCTGGTTGAGCCAAAGGTCCCCAGAGCCCGGGCGACCCTCGTCCGGCTGAGGCAGAACGCGGAACGGGGAGTTTATCCAGACGAGCAGCACGGCCGCGATCTGCACCCCGACGATCAGGCGCATCGTGGCGGCGGAGACCGCACGGTTGGGCAGGAAGATCGGCCAAGGCGCGCAAGGGAGCAGGCCCGGCGGGCGCTGGCGCTTGCCCACGCGCCGGTCATGACGCGGGTGCGCGCGCCTTCGACGACCGCATTCTGTTCGGCCGCCCCCGGCTGCCCCAGCCGTCACAGGGGAGGGCGGCGTCGCGGCATCTGCTTTATCCGTTGTGGGGTTCATCGCTGGTCTCCCGTACCTCAGCCCCGCCCCTTTCCCGGGAAAGGGGCGGGGGTTCGGTCTTAGCTCGTCCCATCGAGGACGACAACTCGACGCGGCGGTTCTGCGCGCGCCCTGGGGCGTGCTGTTGGGCGCGACGGGGTTGGTCGAGCCGTGCGCGAAGACCCGCATCCGCCCCTGGGGGAAGTTCACCGGGGACTGCTTCTCCAGCCAGCGCCTCACCGCGAAAGCCCGCTCCTCGGACAGCGCCATGTTCGACGAGGGGTTCCCACGTTGTCGGTATGCCCGTGTATCTCGACGACCGTGCCGCCCGCGACGAGAAGGTCGCGGCCCAGGCGCTCCAGGTCGCGCTTCGCCTCGGGCGTGAAGGTGGCGTTGCCCGAATTGAAGCGGATGTTCCAGGACCGACGGCTGACCACGTTGCGGACGGGCCGCTCGTCTCGTAGCGGGCGTCGCCTTGGCGATGGCCGTGGTCGTGATCCGCGGGGCGCGCCCGCTTGGCGACGGCCTTCACGTACGAGGTGTCCAGGATCTCGCGGACCGGCGGGTAGCCCGGCACGATCTCCGGGTACTGGGCCCGACGATGTCGCCGAAGACGGTGTAGGTCGCGGCGAACAGGTTGGCCGAGCCGGGCGAGACCGAACGCAAGCAGGCAGTCGGCGAGGTTGTTCACCGACGAGCCGCCCAGCTCGACCTCTTGCCCTTGCTTGTCCGTCTCCGTCACGACGCGGTAGTACTTCTCCCCAATAGGCCGCGTCGGCCCCCTGCTCCTGGTACACGGCCGCGCTGATCTGGGCGCGGTCGGAGCGCGGCGGGTTCGCCTTGACCGCGTCGCCCCCTCGAAGATCGCCTGGAGCATCCCCTCCACGCGGGGGCGATTATCACTTCATCCACCGGTCGATGCCGATCAGCACGCACGGCATCTGGGACGCGTACTCCCGGGTCGAGACGATCGAGACCAGCCCGCCTTTCTCTTTGGCGACCGTGACGTCCCCGGGCGTCCACGTCACCACGCCCTGCACGGCGACCTTTCTGGTCTGGCCGGTCCGACGCCCGTTGCGGACCACGGGGCGGGTTTCTTCGGAGTACCCGGCCACGTACTTTTCCGCGGCGTCGATATAGCTGTCCGCGGCCACCCAGTTCAGGGCGTCGGGGTCATAGGTCTTCTCGTCGGGGTTGTTGGGCAGGCCGTTATCGCCCAGCCACTTCTGCGCGATGTTCCAGTCGCCGTCGCGCAGGTAGCCGGCCACCACGCCGCCGCGGGAAGCATTCGGGTCGGCCTTCCAGGCAGGCGGACCCATGAACTTGTCCTCGCCGCGCGAGTAACCGATCGCGCCGACGACCTTCGCCGTGTACCCCGGCCCCAGCTTCCTCAGCGCGTCGTTGACCCCTTTCAGAAACGCCGCGCCGCCGTCGCCCATGATCGCGACGAAGTGCGCGCCCTTGACGGGTTGTCGTTCCCCTTGCTCAGCTCGGTCGCGAAGGCGACCAAGGCCTCCTGCATCTTGGCGGGGTCGTCCTGGCGGATGAGCTTCAGATTGACGCCCCGCTTGCACATCAGGCTGCCCGCGGTGGCTTGCGGGCCGCCGTTGGCGAGCATCAGCCCCATCTGCGCGTTCCACGCCCAGTGCAGCAGGCGCACCTCGGGCTTGTCCGTACACCCCGGCTCGCTGCCGGGAAGCTGCGTGCTGACGTTGGTGACGGTCCCCTGGCTCGGGTTGGCGTCCACGTTCGGCAGGTCCGCCTTCGGCGGGACCGCGGACGGTTTGGCCCGGGCCTGCGGGGCGATCTTGCCGAACAGGCCGCCCCCACAACCTCCAGGCGCCGAAGGCTACGCCCGCCACCAGCATCAAAATCACGAGCTTTCCGACTGGCTTGATCCGCATGTTATCCCTTGCCTCCCTACGGTAAGAACCCCTTCGCCCGTCCCCAGTTGCGTGTGCCCTCCTGGTCCGGACTTACATTCATCACGGGGCCACCCGCCACACCCCTGCTGCCGACAAAAAAACCCGGCACGCCGTGTGCCGCGGTTTTTTTGTCGCGCGCGGAGAAGGACCTTAATGCTCCCGGGTCCAGTGCAGGCCCCGGACCCACGACACGTCCCTGTCTGAGGTGGCGGCAAGAGGCCCTCGAGCGCCAGGCCCGGCGCGACCTGATGGCCCACGCCATAGGTGGTGCTCCGGAAACGGCCGAACGCTTCCCCGTCGTCGGTCCACAAGTACCGGGCCACGAAGGGTTTCCAGGCGCCCAGGTTCTCGTACGACAGCTTCCCGTAGCCGAAATAGAAGCGGCGGGACGACGAGTCGCGCAGGTTTCCACGTATTCGCCGCTCGCGCGCCAGCCCTGCCAGCCGAAGGAGCCGTCCAGCCCCCAGGCGCGGTCGTGCTCGCTGTGTGTAGGACAGGCCCTTGCCGCCCCCAGGGAAACCCCGAGTGCGAGGTCCTGCCCGAAGCTGCGGCCGAGGCGCAGGTACGCGTTCGCGTTGCGGGTGTCCTCGTTGTAGTTGGCGGAGGCGGCCACCTGGTACGCTCCCGGGACACTGGAGCATCACGCCCGGCTTGGTCTCGTACTGCCACTCCTGCAGTGCGAAGGGGACCCAGAACTTGCCGACCGTCACGCTCGCTTTCCCGGCAGGCGCCTGCCACCAGGCCTCGACGGGCTGATCGAGGGTGCTGCCGGGATCCGTATACATCGACCCCAGTCCGACCGACAGCTTGGCCGCGGAGCCCTTCCCGTCCTCCCAGCGCAGGTAGCCGACCGACGGGTAGGCGGCGCTGGAACCCGCCCACATGCCGTCGGAGAAGCGCCGCTCGCCCTCCAGGTCGGACACCCCGGAGTAGTAGTCTATGCCCATCTTGATCGCGCCGTCGTCGGCCCGAGCCGGCGCAAGACAGGATAAACCGATCAAGGGCAGCCACCCGATGCGGCGGAACCATTGCATCGTCATCTGTACCCCTTTCTAGCGTTAAGTGCTAATATAACCGCTGGTAGGACAAGCCTCCTCGGCCAACGGCCGATCTGGCGCCCGATCCCCGGGCGCGATCCGCCCAGATGCAGATCCAGCATGTACTCGAGCATCTGCAGGTAGCCCAGCGGCAGCAGGAACAAAGCGCGCCACCGGCAGCCCTTGCTCCTGGCCCACGATCCGGCGCGGCCGGTGCAGGGCGGCTTTTTTGTTGCCGCCCAAGGAATCCACCAGTTGTTTGACGGATTCACGGAACGCCTCCCAGGACGGGCAGGCGGCGCGGCGCAGCCCAATCACCTGCCGGAGCAGAGTGTGCACCGCGCCGAGGACCGGGAAGTGCTCGCCCTCGAAGTGCTCGCGCGCCAGGAGGTGCAGGCACACCTCGGAATCCAGGAAATGCTTGGCAAAGGCGACGCCGTGCGTCGCAGGCTCGCGCTGTTCCAGGGTGGAGGCGTCGAGCAGCCACATCGGCAAAAGCTGCTTGACGAAGTCCAGGTAGCTGAGTCCCGGTAATACCTCGTGCCGCGACGCGGCCGTGACGACGAGATCGCGCGTCAGTGTAATATCGGCGGAAGGGCGCTTCACCAACAGGTCGCGCAGCGCCCCGCTCGGCAGCGATTCCAATAGTTTATAGCTGAACTGCTTGTCCATCTTCACCAGGCCGTAGTGCAGCGGGAGCACATCTTGGCCGCCGAAGAACTGCCGCGAAAGCGCCTGCGCGATCTGGTACGTGCCGGTCTGCGGTTCCAGGTACGCCTTGCTGAACGGCTCGGCGTCGATGTTGAAAAGGGCCCAGCGTACGGCGCAGTCGAGCTTCCAGTTCAGCTTGCCCTGGAGAACATCGAACGGGACGACCATCGCCCGCCGGCAGCGTAGCAGTGCGCGTAAACGCACCCGCCCTTGATCGACCCGATCTCGGTTTCGTCGATGTAGCGGCAGTTCGGGCACAGGACCCAGAAAAGCTTGTCCGGTCGATAGCCCTCGAAGCGCGTCTGCAGGAATCGCAGGATCTCGTCATAGCGCTCCAGCACGAGGCGCACATAGGGCGCGTACATGCCGCGCTCGTACAAGTGGGCGGTGGTGATCAGGGTCGGGTGGCAGCCCAGGTGGTGCAGCCGGCCCAGCAGTTCTTCTTCGAAGTGGCAGGCGTACGAGTCGTGGCAGCCCCACGGATCGGGCACCCGCGCGATGGGTTTACCGCACCAGTGCTTGAACTCCTCCAGCAGCTTGGGGTCCTTTTGGACGGCCACACGCAGGTGGCGGAAGTTCAACGGGTCGAGGCTGTCGTCGATCAGCAAAAAGAAAACGGTGTTGCCCGCCCGGCGCAGCCGGCGCGCCGTCTCGTCCGCGACGAGAAACTCCCGCAGGTTCCGCTCGTCCCCCAAATACGCGCACGTCGCGCCCGCCGCGATCGTGACGACGGGTTGGTCGGCGAACCGCTGCAACGCCTCCTCGTAGGTTCCTATCACTGTCATACCTTCTCCTTACCAAATATCGTTATGCCGCCCTGGACAGGCCGGCGGCGGCCGGCGCGTGACGTGCACTCGCCGGTCGCCGGCGGGCGGCGGCGCTCACGAAAGCGTGCGCCATCGTCGGGTCGAACAGCGTTCCGGTGTTTGCGCAGATCTCCTACAGCGCGGCCTCCCAGTCCAGCCCCTTGCGGTAGGGCCGGGCCGTCGTCATCGCGCTGAAGGCGTCGGCGACGGCGAGCAGGCGGCCCAGGAGGGGGATCTCCTCGCCGGCGAGGCCGCCGGGATAGCCTTTGCCGTCCCAGCGCTCGTGGTGGCAGCGCACCGCGTCCACGATGGCCTTCATGTCCGGCATCGCCCCGATGATCAGCGCGCCGATCTCCGGGTGCCGTTTCATCACCTCGTACTCCTCGGCGGTGAGCCTGCCGGGTTTGCGCAGGATCTCGTCCGGCACCCCGATCTTGCCCACGTCGTGAAGCAGGCCGCCCACGCGGATGACGCGCATGGTCTCCTCCGAGAGCCCCAGCTCTTCGGCGATCCAGAGCGAGTATTCGGTCACATCTTCCGAATGGCGATGTGTGTAGCGGTCCTTGTTGTCGACGGCGGTCACCATGGCGTCCAGGACTCCGAAGGACCCCTGCGTGCGCAGCTCCCGGTTGGCCCGCTGCGCCTGGGTGGTGCCGATGATGCCCTCCTCCGAGTGCTTGGCGGCGTACAGGTTGGCGTCGGCGATCGTGAGCAGCTCGTGGCGGCTGGTGCTGTCCTCCGGGAAGGCGGCCACGCCGAAGCTGAGCGTGACGGGGACGGTCCGCTCGTCGGCTCCGCCCGCTTCGCGGGCGGCCGGCCGGAACCCTTCGCGCACCATGCGCTCGCGCAGGTGCTGCGCCAGCGCGGTCGCCTCCTGCACGTCCGAATCCGGCAGGATGACGATGAACTCGTCGCCGCCGTAGCGCCCCAGGATGTCACGCTTTTCACACTCCTCCTCGAGCGCCTGTGCCACGCGCTGGAGCACCTGGTCCCCGGCGGGGTGCCCGTAGGTGTCGTTGAAGAGCTTAAAGTTGTCCATGTCCATCATGATCAGGGCCAGCGGCTGGTTCTGCACGCGCGCCTGCTGCAGCTCCACCTCCAGCCGCTGGTGGATGGCGCGGTGGTTCAACAGCCCGGTCACCGGGTCGCTGTCGGCCGCCTCCACGGCGGCGCCATACAGGCGCGCGTTCTCCAGCGCAGTCCCCACCTCCAGGCCGATGCTCTCCAGCATCTGCAGATCAGTGTGCCCGAAGCCGCCTTCCCAGCGGATGACGCCGATGGCGCCGACCGAACGCCCGCGCCACAGCAGCGGCGCCCGTAACAGAGATGCGGGCGCGGGCAGCGAGACGGTCTCCACCCGATCGCGCGCCGGCAGCTCGCTCAGCGAGTTAAGCACGTCCGGCTGATCGTCCAGACCTTTGTGCAGGCAGACCCCCAGGGTCGGCCCGGGATCGGGAGCGCCCGAGGCGGCATCGCCTTCCGGCAGCCACAGCACGACGGCATCGGCCTGCAGCGCCTGCTGGGTGTGTTCCGCCGCGGCGGACAGCACCTGCTCCACCTCCAGCGTGTTGTTGACCGCCTTGGTGAGCTGGTGAATCGCCGTCAGCTGCCGGGTGCGCCGGGCGACGATCTGCTCGAGGTTCTCGTTAAAGGCGCGCAGCTGTGCAGTCAGGTGCTGGTTCTCCAGCAGCGTGAACACCTGTCGCAGGATCACCAGAAAGAAAAGCCACAACGCCGCCGCGTAAACCGCGCCCCGCACACGGCCGTGCTGCACATAATTGTGCACCGCGATCACGAGGAAGGCCGAGGTGACGGCGATATACGGGGCGAGCACGCGCAGCAGCCGGGACGTGGCGGACGCCTGCGCGGGCGCCGGCCGCTGCCCGTCGGACTGCGCGCCCTGCTGTGGCCACCATAGCGGCAGCAGGGACGCGTACCCGATGAGTATCCAGCCGAAAGACCAGCCCCAATCGCTCCAGCTGCCGGTCTGGTACGTGCCGTTCAAGGTGTAGTACGTGAAGGCCGTGTCTGAGAACGCGAGCAGCAGCATCCCGGTTGCCAGGAACGCCGAGGAACGGCGCAGGCTCTGGTTGGCGTTCACCACACTGAAGAGCACGAGCGCGCTGAACAGGCCCGCCACAACACCGAGCGGGTACGCGACGCTGATGACCTTCCCCAGCAGCGAAACGTCCGACTGGTGCCACAGCCGCTGCACCAGGAAGTGCCAGCTCAGCACGCCGAGGCTGCTGGCAGCAATTGCGCTGTCGAGGATCTGGCGCGTGCGCCCCGCGACCGGCATGCTGCCGAACAGCAGCATCACGCCGGCGGTCAGGAGCGGGTAAGCGCCCAGGTAGCCGATATCCGCCCAGCCGGGGAAGGGCACCTCGAGGCCGCGGATACTCTCATAGTAGGTCCAGGTGCTTTGCCCCATCGCGAAGGAAAAACACCCCGAACCGATGAGCAGCCAGCCGATCCGGCGCGTCGTCGTGCCGTGCCGCCCGCGCCGTGCATAGGCCACGGCGCAGACGCCGGCAAAGAGCGGCGGGAAAACCTGGTACGTGTTGAAAAAGGCGTCGTAGAACGGCCGGCTGCCGGGTCGCACGATCAGCATGAACACGAAGACCGCCGCATAGGCTAAGGAACCGAGCACGGTGGCGCGCTGCAAACGTGACCATCGTTTTGGCAACATAAATGCGTTCTTCCGCGGAAGTTAGATCTCGCCCGCATGCAGCTACTTGGAACAATTGTACGGGTGTCGCCGCGCCGTCGTCCGGCTCCCGACAACCCCCGCCTAGAAGATTGTCGGCAGGGGCCCCCGACGTCTTTAGGCACAAATCGCCGTCCCCAGAACCACCGCGACCGCGCCCCCGTTCAAGCCCACACGGGTAGCTTCATTATTTATCATGTCGCCGATGAAATACCTTCCAAATGTGTGCCCACATTTTGAGGCCCTAAGGACGCGGCCCGAAGCAGCCGAAGTAAAAGCAGGCAATTCTTATGGCAACGACACAGGATCGGATCGCGACATGGGTGTAATCCTCGGCCTGACCGCAGCCGTTTGTTGGGGCATAGGCGACTTTTTGATCACCTACCTGACGCGCCGCATCGGCACGGCCCGGGCGATGGTCCTCACGCAGACGCTGAGTCTCCTCGCCTGGCTGGGCCTGCTGCTCGCTGGCGGGCACAGCCCCGGCGGGGGCGGCGGCGCCTGGGCGCTGGCACTGGCGAGCGGGTTCTGCCACGTCCTCGGGTTACTGCTGACGTACCGCGCTTTCGAGATCGGCACGCTGTCCCTGGTGTCGCCGATCGCGTCCGGCTTCGCCGTGGTGACGGCCTTGCTGGCGTTCGCCAGCGGCGAGCGCCCCGCGGCCTCCGCACTGGCGGGGGCTGGCTTTCTGTTCTTGGGCGTCGTGCTCGCCACACGTCCGCCCGGCGGCGCCGAGAAGAAGACGCTGGCCGGCGTCCCGCACGCGCTCGGCAGTGCGCTCGCCTTCGGCGTCATGTTCTGGATGCTCGACTTCGTGACCCCCCGGCTCGGCCCCGTCTGGCCGCTCCTGGTCCTCAAGGTGATGGCCTCGGGCAGCGCGTTGCTGGCGCTCAGACCCGGGCGGGCGGCGTCCGCACCGGGGCGGCCCGCGGCCGGCGCGGTCTGGCCGCTCGCGCTGGGCGTCGCCGCGGCCGACACCCTGGCATGGATCGCGTTCCTCTTCGGGGTGCGCCCCGAGTATACGACGATAGTCACCGCCCTGGCCTCGCTTTTCAGCGCCGTGACGGTCCTGCTGGCGTGGGCCCTGCTCCGCGAGCGCCTTGCCCCCAACCAATGGGTGGGCGTCGCCGTGATCTTGCTGGGCGTTCTTTTGGTGAGCGTGTAGGGCGCAATGGGAAACGCAAATACGATCCCCCGCATCGGCGCCCCGTGGCCGTGCAGCAGCAGGATAGGGGATTTTGGGGCGGCCACGGCGAGGCGTGGGAACAACGCTCGCCCGCCGATCACTCCCGGATCCAGTGCACGTTCCTGCTCGACGAAGGCGAGGGCCGGACCGGCTGGCGCGACCAGGCCACCCGCCGCTCGTTGCCGGCCGCGACGGTTCGTGGCGCTTTTCCGCCCGCCTGCACGCGGCGCTTTGCCGCCTTCATGAGCCGCTGTTAGAGGTGATGCGGCACGAAACCGCTTTCACCCGCGCGGACTGCGAGGAGATGCTGCAGGCGAGCCTGCTGTACGTGCGCGACTATCGCTGCGCCTTCGAGGCCACCGAGCGGCCGGCGCCGGCCCCCCTGCGGTACCACGCTCCCCCGCAGGAGCGGCGGATCCGTCTGCACCGCAGCCCCTGGGCACGGTGGCGGTGATCCTGCCGCAGAACGCGTTCCTGGTCCTGGCGCTCACCTGCCTGCTGAACGCGCTGGCGGCGGGCAACCGGGTGATCCTTCGCGCGCCGCTCGGGTCCGCCCGGTCCGCCGCCCTGCTCGGCGTGGCGCTGGAACAGGCGCGGCCGCCGGGCGAGTCGGTCAGTGTGGTGCTGGCGCAGGCGCCCGCGTTCGTCCAGGCGCTGTACCGCGCACCGGGGCCCTGCCTGCTCCACTACATGGGCGAGTCTTCGCGCCACGCCCCCCGTATACTGGCCGAGGCCTTCGAGAACGGGAAGGCGGCGGTCATCGACGGCGAAGGGAACGCCTGGGTCTGGGTGGGCGACGACGTCGACGTGGATGCGGCGGCGGACACCCTCACCGCGGGCGCGCTGCGCTATAACGGGCAGACCTGCACCTCGGTCAACGGCGCGATCGTCCACCTGGCCGTCTACCCCGCGCTGCGCGCGGCCTCGCGGAGCGCTGGGGCGGCCTGCGCGGGTAACCCGCTCACGGACGACGTGCAGGTGGGGCCCGCCCTGGACGAAGCGCAGGCCCAGTGGTGCGAGCGCCGGATAGCCGAGAGCGGCGGCGCCGTCCTGTGCGGCGGGCGCCGCCGGGGCAACCTGCTCGCGCCCACGCTCGTCGAAAAAACCGCGGCCCGGCGCGCTGGTGCGGGAGGGCCTTTTCGGCAGCGCGCTCTGGATCGCGCCGGGGGACCGGGACGCGTTCGTGTCGCGGTGGCCGGGCAACCGGTACCCGCTGTGCGCCGGGGTGCTCGCCTTCCGCCGACCCGTCCTGGTGGCTGGGCCGCCTACCGAACCTGGCACGGCTGTCCATAAACGGCGACCCCAGCGTGGAGTACGTCTTCCGGCCGTGGGGCGGCTACCCCGCCACCGGCATGAACCCGGTCGGGACGTGGCTGGAAAAGTACCAGCGCGTCGTGCAGGTGGATGAGCCGTTGGCGGGGGGCTGAACCCCGGCTCTTTCACCCGGAACGCGCGTATTCTTCTCCGCCATCCGCCCGATCCAGTCCGGGCGGCCGCAGGCGATCTCGTCCGCGCCCATGTCGGCCATGCGGCGGAAAAGGGCGTAGGTCTCGTCGTAGGTCAGGTTGTCGGCGAAACCGCAGCGCACGTGCAGCCCGGCGCGCTTGGCCGCGCCGATGTCGCCCGGCGTGCCGCGCGCGGCCAGACGACCAGCAGGCCCACCCCAAGCCGGCGGATCACCTCCTGCGGGTCGAACGGCCTGGGCTCGGTCAGGAAGTAGGCGGTGGCGAGGCGCGGGTCGCACCGCTTGACCTGCCGCAGGGTGTCCTCGTCGAAGGAGGAGATGGTACAGTCCTCCCCCATCCCCGCCCCGGCGATGAGCGCCACGACATCGTCGGCCATGCCGGGGTCTTTGATCTCGACCAGCAGCTTGCACCGCCCTTTGACCCGCAGCAGCGTCTCCTGGAGGGTGGGGATCGTCTCGGTGCCGCCTACCTTGAGCCGCCTCAGCCTCCCCAGTGTCCAGGTCCGCGACGCGCCCGGCGCCGTCGGTCGTGCGGTCCACGGTCGCGTCGTGCATCACCACGACGTGCCCGTCCCGGCACCGGCGCACGTCCAGCTCGGTCCGGTACGTGCCGAACTCGATGGCCTTCTCGAACGCCGCCAGGGTGTTCTCGGGCGCGTGGCACATGGCGCCGCGATGGGCGCCGATCAGGATTTTTCGCATGGCATCCTTAGGAGCGGAGGAACGCGGGCAGCAGGTCGCGCTGGGCGTCGAGCAGCCGGTCCATCGTTTCACGGATCCCGGGCAGCGTCAGGCGCGCCGCCGTGTTGGGGTCGAGCATGGCGGCGTGGTAGACGTGCTCCCGGTTCTCTTCCAGCAGCGCGCGCACGACCAGCCCCTGCATGGAAACGTTGCTCTGGCCAGGGCGGCGCACTGCGGCGGCAGCGCGCCGGCATGGCAGGGTTGAACCCCGCGCGGTTCACCAGGCACGGCACCTCGACGCAGCAGCCGTCCGGCAGGTTGGTGATGAGCCCCGTGTTGGAGACGTTGCCGTTGAACGCGTAGGGCGTGTCGGTCTGCACGGCGTGGATGATCCGGGCCGCGTACTCGTTGGAGCGGCGGATCTCCGCGGGCGCCCGCTTCCTGCCTCCTGCCGCGCCTTGGCCATCGCCTTCGCGGCGCGACCGCTGGGCCGCGAAGTTTTCCGCGGCGTTGTGGCGGACCTGGAGCCGCTCCTGCTCGCCCGGGTGCCGCAGGAAGTAGGGGACGTACTCCGCCATGTGCCGGGACGATTCGGTGACGAAGTACCCGAAGTGGCGGAAGATCTCGAAGCGGACGGGATCCTTGGCGACCGTATCCGGGTCGCCGAGGCAGTCGCGCAGCCGCCCATACAGGTCCTGGCCGTCCTCTGGACAGCTCGAGGAACCAGGCCAGGTGGTTGATGCCGGCGACCCGGTAGCGCAGCCGGGCGTAGTCCGCGCCCGTGTAGCCAGCCGCCGGCTGGTGTGCTGCACGCTGTGGCACAGGCCGACGGACCGGACCGAGGTCGCCTCCTCGACGGCCCACATGATCAGCATGGCCATCGGGTTGGTGTAGTTGAGCAGCAGCGCCCCGGGGCAGAGCCGCTCCATGTCACGGGCGATGTCGAGCATCGCGGGGATCGTGCGCAGCCCCTTCATGATCCCCGACACCCACGGTGTCGGACACCGTCTGCCGCAGCCCCCCGATCTCGAGCGGGATCTGCACGTCGAGCGCTTCGGGCTCGAAGCGCTCGCCCACGCGGATCGAGGCGATGACGTAATCCGCGCCTTCCAGTGCCGGGGCGCGCTCCGTGGAAGCCATGACGCGGGTGGGGAGCCGCGCCTCGCGCACCAGGCGGCGGCTGACCGCCTCGATGTATCCGGAGCCGCTCGGCGTCCGGGTCCATCAGGATGGACCGTCCCGTCCGCCAGTTCGGGGAACGAGAGCATGTCTTCCACGAGCTTCCTCCCGAAGCCGTGGCTGCCCGCCCCGAGAAACGCGATCGGCCATGTGATTGCCTCCTGCGACCTGCCCGCCGTTCCAAGCTGCGGCTTATTTTCGGCGAAGGGCCTGGTTTCTCCTCCCCGGCAGCGCCGCCGCACAGCAGCGCTGCCGGGGCTCCTGGCCGGGCCGCCTACAGGCGTTTAGCGAGGAGGAGGCAGGCGTCGTCCTGGAGCGTGCCGCCCGCGAAGGCGCGCGCCCCGTCCATGACCGCCCCAGGCGGTCTGGCGCAGGGATCAGGAGCACAGCGACTGCTGCGCCAGCCTTATCATCCCGTCGTGGCCCAGGAAGTCGTCCTTACCGCGCCGCGCCTCCGTGATCCCGTCGGTCGCCATCAGCACGACATCCCCCGGCGCGAGGCGCAGCGCCGTTGCCGTATACCCGCCTGCGGCAGGATCCCCAGGGGCACGCCGCCCGCCTCCGCCACCTCCGCTTTTCCCCGGCGCGCACGACGAGCGGCGGCTCCGCACCCGCGGCCGTGAGCACGGCGTCCCCGGTCGCCGGGTCGACCACCATCAGCGACAGGACGATGAAGCCGCCGCCGCTCTGGTTGTCCAGGCGCTGGGCGTCGCAGAGGAAGTCGCTCAAACGGGCCAGCCCGCGCCCGGGTCCGGGTACTCGCGCAGGAAGGCGCGCAGGGCGAACTTCACCTCGGCCGTCCGGACCGCGGCCGCCAGCCCTTGCCGGTGGCGTCCCCCACCACGAGCGCCACCTTGCCCCGCCGAGCGCGAACGCGTCGAAGAAGTCCCCGCCCACGCTGGCCTCGTCCCAGGCCGCCTCGTAGGAGGTCGCCACGGCGAGCCCGGGGAACAGGTCTTCCGGCGGCGTCAGCAGGAGGGAGCGCTGCAGGGATTCGGCGATGCGCCGTTCCCGCTTATAGGCGGCGGCCAGCGCCTCCTCCGCCCACTTGCGCTCGGTGATGTCGCGCATGATCTTGCAGAAGCCGCGCAGGTTGCCGGCCTCGTCGCGCAGCGGGTGTACCGTGCCCGTGGCGAAGAAACGGGTGCCGTCCCTGCGCACATGCCACCGGTCGTCCCCGCACGCCCTTCAGTCTCGGCTTTCTTCCTCCCGCTCCGGCACGCCGCGCTCGCGATCCTCGGGGGTGAAGATGGCCGCCACGGGCCGCCCGACGATCTCGGCCTCGCCGTAGCCCAGGATGCGCCCCACGCCGGGGTTCCAGGACACGATACGCCCGTCCGGTTCCATCAGGAAAAGGGCGTGATCCTGTACGCCCTCCACCATCAAGCGGAAGCGCTCTTCGCTTTGCCGCTCGGCCAGCGCGCTCGCCTCGGCGCGCGTGCGCGCGGCCCGGAGCGACTCGTTGAGCCACGCGATGACGATCCCGACCAGGGCGAACAGGGCGACACGCGCGCCGTCCTCGGCCCGGGCGATGTACAGCGAATGCGCGGGCGGGACGAAGAAATAGATCCCGGCCAAAAGGCTCAGCGCCGTGGCCAGCAGCCCCGGCACAAGCCCACCGTACCAGCTCGCGACCATCACGGCGATGGTGAAGGCGAGCAGGGGGGCGTCGCTCCCGAGGGCAGGGGTGAGCAGCAAACGGAGCAACAACACCATTACGGTCGCCAGCACGGCGACCCCGTAAGCCCACGCAGAGGAGCCCCTTACTTGAAGCATGTCAACATTATACTTGATACTTGTCTGTTTGAATACTCCTGTGTTTAAGACCGTCGCAGCCAGGGGGGTGTCGGGCAGGAACGATCCTGCCCGACGGAGGCCTATCGGTCGCGGCCGACGACGTAGCGGGCGAGGCGCTCCAGGGCGTCGCGGTACGGCCCCGGCGGGAAGCGCTCCAGATGGGCGACGGCGCACTCGGCGCGCTCCTCCGCCACGCGCCGGGCCGCCTCGAAGCCGCCGTGCCGGGCGATCAGCGCGGTCACGGTCGCGATGGCCGCGTCGCTCAGGTCCGCGCCGGAGAGCGTGGCGCGCAGGAGGGTGCGGTCCTCGGCGTCGGCGACCTGAAGCGTGTGGATCAGGGGCAGCGTCACGCGGCCGTCGCGCAGGTCGGTGCCCAGCGGCTTGCCGGTCTTTCTGGAGTCGCCCACGAAGTCCAGCAGGTCGTCGGCGATCTGGAAAGCGAGGCCGAGCTGGTAGCCGTAGGCCCGCAGCCCGTCCCGCTCGCCCGCGTCCGCGCCGCCCAGCATCGCGCCGGTCTCGCAGCACCCCGCCAGGAAGCGCGCCGTTTTGCGGTCGATGATCTCCTCATACGTGGACGGGGTGATCTCCAGGTCACGGGCGACGGCGGCCTGCAGCACCTCCCCTTCCGCCATCGCCACGGTGACATCGGAGAAGACGCGCACCACGTGGAGGTTGTCGTCGTTGTGGGCGAGCAGGGAGATGGACTTGGCCAGAAGGTAGTCCCCCGTGAGCACGGTGATGCCGTTGCCCCAGAGGGCGCTGGCGGTGGGCTTGCCGCGCCGCTGGGGCGACGCGTCCACCACGTCGTCGTGCATCAGGGTCGCCATGTGGATCATCTCGGCGGCGGCGGCGGCGGCCTCCACCCGGTCGGCAGGGTAGGCGCGCCCCGCGACGCGCGCGGCCAGCAGGGCCAGCGCGGGGCGCAGGCGCTTGCCGCCCGCCAGCAGGGTGTGCCCGGAGATCTCCCGTACCGCCCCGACGTCGGAGCGGGTCTCGGCGGCCAGGAGCTCCTCGACGCGCTCGAGGTCCTCGGCGACACAGGAAAACAGGGGCGCGGCCGGGGGGCGTGCCTCCGCCCGGCCGGTCCGGAGCGGCTTAGACGTGGCGGCCGGTGTCATTTCCTCACCTCTTTTTTCACGCCCACGTGGACGACAACCGTCCCGAAGGTCAGGTCGGTGACGCGTACATCGCCCAGCCCCGCGCGCCGCATCATCCGGGAAAGCTCCTCGCGCGAGTGAAAGGCCCGTACGGACGACGGCAGGTACTCGTACGCGGAGCGCCGACCGGAGATGAGACCGCCCAGCAGGGGGAGGACGGTGAACGAGTACCCGCGGTACAGCGCCGCGAAGACGGCGTTCCGGGGCTGATTAAACTCCAGGATGACAACGCGGCCGCCGGGCCGCACGACGCGCGCCATTTCGCGGATGCCCCGCTCGGCGTCGGCGACGTTGCGGATGCCGAAGCCGACCGTGACGGCGTCGAAGCAGCTGTCGGGATGAGGAAGCCTCTGCGCATCGGCGAGGGTCATGCGGACAACGCCGCCCGAGCGGGCGCGGGCCTTTCGCTCCCCCAGGCGCAGCATCGGGAGGGAGAAGTCCCCGCCCACGACCCTCCCGGTCGGGCCGACCCGCTTCGCCAGCTCCAGAGCCAGGTCCCCCGTGCCGGTACAAACATCGAGCGCAGCCCCACCCGGCTTTAAAGCCGCTTCCCGGGCGGCCACGCGGCGCCAGTGGTGGTGCAGCCGCACCGACAGGAGCGAATTCAGCAGGTCATAGCGGGGCGCGATGGCGTCAAACATCGCCCGCACGTACTGGTGCTTTTCGCCTGGCGCGGGCAGCACCTCGCCTTTACGCTCTTCCCGCATCTCCCCAGCCATCGGCAGCCATCACCTGCCCTTCTAAAACGAAGATTGTGACGGTCTTCACAAAGGCGGCAATAAAAAACACCACCGTAGCCCCTGGGAGCTGTCCTGGTGGCGTTCCGCGGACCCCGTTTCGCGCCTTCTAGGCAAAATTATACCACCGCGCGCGGGGAAAAAGCAACGGGCCCCAAGCCGGCGAGGAATCTACGGATGGGTCGTTGAACGTTTTGGCATCGGCGCCTGCCATGCCTGATCCCGTCACACCGCCGCGTCCGAATGATTCGCGCGCCCGCGACCACCTGGCGAACGAGCGCACGTTCCTCGCCTGGGTCCGCACCGGCGTCGCCCTGGTCGGGTTCGGCATCCTGATCGCCAAGCTCCGCTACGCCGGCCTCGGCCTGTCCGGCGGGGCGCCGCTGCCGGCCGCCCCCGTGGCGCCGGAACGCTCCGCCCTGCTCGGCGCCGCCTTCGCCCTCCTGGACATCCTCGTGATCGCTCTGGGCGCGGGGCGCTACGTCGTCGGCGAGCGCGCCATCGAGAAGAACGAATACCAGCCGCGCGGCGCGCAGCTCCTGGCGCTCGCCTTCCTGCTGGTCCTGCTCGGCGTCGCCGTGCTGTTCTACCTGCCGGATCTATGGCAGCCGTAGGCTATCACAACGATACGCGCAACACTTCCTCATAGGTCGTGATACCATCGACGGCTTTGCGGATGCCGTCGGCGAGCAGGGTGCGCATGCCCTGTTCCAGGGCGATGGCCTCAAGCTCTCCGGCCGTGGCGCCGCGCAAAAGGGCGTTCGTAAGCGGTTCGGTCCACGACATTACCTCGAACAGGCCGATCCGGCCCCTGTAGCCCGTGTTTCGGCACCGCTCGCATCCGCGCCCGTGATAGAACACGGCGTCCTCCGGCACGACGTACCCGCCCTCGGCGGCAAGCTGGCGGACGTACACCAGGGTCGGCTGGGAAAGCGAGATTTCGACGGGTTCTTTGCAGTTCGTGCAGATTCTGCGCGCCAGCCGCTGGGATACGATGCCGATCAATGTCCTGGCGACATGGATGGGTTCGGTTCCCAGATCGACCAGCCATCGCGCGGCTTCGGCGGCGCTCCCCGCGTTCAGCGTGGTAAGGACCAGGTGCCCCGTCAGAGTGGCTTCATGGGCTATCCGTGCGGTTTCGGCGTCAGGCATCTCTCCCAAATACATGATGTCCGGATCCTGGCGGAGAACGGCGCGCAGGGCGTTTCCGAAGCCCAGCCCCGCCTTCTTGTTGACACCGATCTGAAGGATCCCGCCAAGCTGGTATTCGACGGGATCCACTACGGTCATGATCTTCTACTCGACCGCGTTGGCCGTATGTAGGATCGAGTACAGCAGCGTCGTCTTACCGGCCCCGGTCGGCCCCGTGGACACGATCAGCCCGCTCGGCTCGCCGTGCCAGGACTCTATCTGCGCCAGATCCTCGGGAGAGAGCCCTAATTTGTTCAGGCCGATGAGGACGCTTGACTTATCCAGGATACGCATAACGAGAGACTCCCCATATAAGCTTGGGACGCACGAAACCCGCAGGTCGAAATCCTTTCCCACAACTCTGACGGGGATCCGGCCGTCCTGCGGAGCCGCCGCTCCGCCGCGTTCATGGCCGCCATCGCCTTATAGCGCAGAACCAGCGCCTCGTGCAGGCGGATCGGCAGGCGGCGGACCTCATGCAGCAGCCCGTCAATGCGCAGGCGCAGCCGCAGGTGCGTTTCGCCGCCGTGTCGCTGCGGTTCGAGGTGGATGTCGCTTGCCCCCGCACCGATGGCGAGGCTACAGATGTACCCGGCGAGGAAGGCGATCTTGCGCTCGCCCGATGCGGCGTCTTTGCCACTTTCTTCCGGCACCGTCTTGCCGGGCGCGCCTCCCCGGCGAAAAAGTCAAGCTCCGCGTCGAGCACGTCCGCGGGCGGTGCGGCGACCGCGACCGGCTCCCGCTCCATATAGGCGCGGAGATCCGCCTTGCGGAACCGCCACTGCCTGCCGACCTTGACCCCTTTGACGTCGCCCTGTCCGAGCAGACGGTACAGAGTCGGCTTGCTGATGCCGAGCAATTGCGCCGCGTCGCCCAAAGCCAGAAGTTCCTCGCCTGCGTTGGCGGGTTTGCTTGCGTTGCGCGCGTCTTTACGCTCTTCGTTCATTCTATTCTCCAATTCATATCATAGATCATTATGATAATACCTGATACTATTGTCAAGTGGCACAGAACAGGATTTTTTTAGATGGCGGCGAAGAGATAAGCATGCAGGTACGACAAGGGTGCGGTAATCCGTTGCTGGAGGCGGTTGTCATGAACGAAGTGCGTCGGGCGGGTGAGGCGGAAGCGAAGGTACGTCAGGAGGATTGGGGCGGTCTGAACTGGCTGCCAGCCAGGACATCGGCAACGTCGAGGGGCTGACCGTCGGGCGCGTCTTTATAAGGAAGGGCCGGTCAAATCCCCGGCACCGTCACCCCGGCTGCGAAGAGGTTCTCTACCCCTGCGCGGCCGGCTGCGACACTACCATCGGCGACGAGACCGTCCTCCTGGAGCCGGGCGACACCCTGTCCATCGCCGCGGGCGTCCTGCACAACGCCGCCAGCATCGGCGACGAGGACGCCGACATGATCGTCGCCTACTCGTCCGGCGCGCGCGACTTCGAGCCTGGAGTAGGGGACGGAGAGTATGAGCACCTCGGGAAAAGGGCGGTTGACGCCGGAGCAGGTGGCGCATTACGGACGCGAAGGTTACCTTCTTTATCACCAGCCCGTCTTCGCGCAGGAAAAGTTCGAACAGTTGCGGGCGATCTTCGAGGAGGACCTGGGGCGCTACGGCGACGAGAACCTGGACACCATCCACTTCCGCGACGCGCGGCTGCTCCCGTTTTTGCTGTCCGGCGAGGTGCTGGACCTGGTCGAGCCGGTCGTCGGACCGGACATCGGGCTGTGGTCGAGCCACTTCATCTCCAAAGCGCCGCGCGGCAAGGCGACGCCGTGGCACGAGGATTCGGCGTATTGGAACGGGCGCATCTCGACCATGGCGGGCATCTGCACCGTGTGGCTGGCGATCGACGAGGCGACCCTGGAGAACGGCTGCATGCGCGTGATCCCCGGCAGCCACGCCCATGGCTTCTCCGACTACGAGGCGGTGGACAAAAGCCGGAACATCTTCGGCACGCAGATCAAGCCGGGGCAGGTGGACGAGGGCCGCGCCGTGTGCTTCGCGCTCGCCCCCAACCAGTGCAGCCTGCACGAGGCCCGCCTGATCCACGGCGCCCGCGCCAACACGTCGGACAAACGCCGCGCCGGATACACGATGCGCTACTTCCCCACCACCAGCAAGATCTACCCCGAGCGCAACCGCAACCACAAGCTCTGGCTGGCGCGCGGCCGGGACCGGGCCGGCAACCACTACGAGAACGCGTAACCTTTACCTGGCGCCCGCCCCGCTCCGCCGGGGCGGGCGAGGGGTCCCGGCGCCTCAGCATGTTGGCCGCCGCCGCGACCTTATCGCCGCCGTAGCGCTGCTGCTCGATGTACCACCTGCCCTGCCTCCCGTTCTTCTCCCATTCGACGTTGACCGGGCTGTACGCACCGCTCGGGGCGTCATCGCGGTTCATCGCGGCGACGCTCCGATACGCCGTGCGCCGCAGGAACGGACTCGTTTCGAAGGCCAGATCGGCGGGCGCGCCCCGGGCAGGGCGCGGCGGCTTCCCGTCGCCGCGCGCCAGCAATGGCAGGGCGAGCGCCGCGACAGCCAGCAAAAGGAAGAGCATAAGGGTCGGCCCTCCTATCCGGTTGCGGGTCGGCGTCCTTTCCGATGGTAAACAGACACAGGACGTCGTTTTAGCAACAGCGGCAGCCTACCGCATCCCACCAACTCGTGTCAAGCGCCTTCCGCCAGGATTTCCCGCCGCCGTCCTTTGTACTTTTGACACGAGCAAACGCCGCGTGCTACAATAGGCCACCCAATCACGGAGTCGAGGAGGGCGGGACGAATGCCAGCAGGGATGGACGGCGGTAAGATGCGGTTCGGGATCGTCGGGTGCGGGACGATCGGTCCCACCCACGCGGGGGCGATCCAGCAGATAGCGGACGCCGGTTCGTGGCGGTGGCCGATGCGGTGCCCGACCGGGCGCAGGCAGCGGCCAAGAAGTTCGACGTGGCGCGCGTCTACGACAGCCACCAGGCGCTGCTCGCCGACCCCGACGTCGACATCGTCTGTGTTTGCACGCCGTCGGGCCTGCACGCCGACATCGCGGTCGACGCGCTGGGCGCGGCAAGCACGTGATCGTCGAAGCCGATGGACGTTTCGCTGGCCGCCTGCGACCGCATGATCGCCGCCGAGGACGCGTCGGGCAGGAAGCTCGCCGTCATCAGCCAGCACCGCTTCGACGCGGCGACCGTCCTCGTGAAGGAGGCCATCGAGGCGGGCAAGCTGGGCAAGATCGTGCTCGCCGACGCCACGGTCAAGTGGTGGCGCACCCAGGAGTATTACGACTCGGGCGACTGGCGCGGGACGTGGGCGATGGACGGCGGCGGCGCCCTCATGAACCAGGGCGTGCACACCGTCGACCTGCTCCAGTGGCTCGCCGGGGGCGTGTCCTCGCTCTACGCCCAGACGCGCACGGCCGCCCACGAGCGCATCGAGGTGGAGGACGTGGCCGTGGCCGCGCTGACCTTCCAGAACGGGGCCATCGGCACCCTCACCGCCACCACGGCGGCCTACAAAGGGTTCCCCGTCCGCATCGACATCTACGGCACCGAAGGCTCGGCCATCCTGGAAGGCGACCGGCTGAAGACCCTGACGCTCAAGACCGGGGAAACGTACGCCAGCGAGGAGGCCGCCGCGCACGCGCTTTCGGTGGCGCAGGGCGGGGTCGGCGTCGGTGAAGGACGAGGCAGTTCCAACGGTCGGCGGCGGCCGACCCGGGCGCGGTCTGGGGCGACGCCCACCGCGCCCAGATCGAGGATTTCCTCCGCGCCGTCCGGGAGAACACGAAGCCGCTGATCGACGGCCGCGCCGGCCGCAAGCCGCTGGAGATCATCCAGGGCGTCTACGAATCCGCCCGCACCGGACAGCCGGTGAAGATCTCCTAACCCGGTATCCGGGTGCCGTATGACCGACGAAGAGCAGGTGATCGAGGAGTTTCTGGACGGGCAGCCGCGCGCCGAGACGTGGCGCTCGCTGCGCGAAACGCTGGCCGCGCGCCGGCCGACGCCGCCGCGGAGCGGGAAGCTCTGCCCGAGGGCGATGAGCGCCGCGCCCGCTGGAGCGAAAGCTGCGCGAGCCTGCGGCCCAGGTGGCGGCCCTGGCCCAGGAGGAGGCCGTGACCCGGTTCGTCGAGGATTCGGTGCGCGCGTCGCCGGCCCGGCCGCGCGCCGAGGGGTCCCCGGACGAAGAGGAAGACGGGTTCTGACGGGCGCCGATGCCCCGCTGCCAGCGCACGTTCCGCCGGCTCACAGGCGCCCGCGTCCCGGCGGGGGCGGCGCGACGCGCTGGGCCTGCGCCCACTGCCCGGACGCCGAAGTCTACGAGACGGTTCGAGACCCGGATCTTCTCGACTACCTGGATCAGGCGGGCGCCTACTGCGATCGGTGCTTCGGCCCGCCCCGCGACCGGGGGCGCCCCACCCTGCTCCTGCGGGGCCTGCGGCCGGAGTGCGTCTACGAGCCGGAGGACCGGCGCTACGACGTGTATCTGCAGCGCGATTCCGACGGGTGGCAGGTGCGCCTCCAGATCGGGCACGAGATGTTCCACCGGGCCTGTTCGGGCGGGCGCATCTTCCACTGGACCCACGAGATGCTGGGTTGCCTGGGTTCCGTCCGCCTGCTGCGCCGGCAGGGGCTGGAAAGCTACGCCCGGACGGTGGAGCAGGACTGGCTCCTGGAGGCCAACAAGCTCAGCCTGCCCGCGATGCGGGCCGTCGACCTGTGGACGTTGTCTCGCTACCCGCCCGGCTTTTACGGACGCGCGTTCGCCACGGGCGCGGCGCTCGCGCGGGCGCTGGGGTGGGAGAACCTGTGCCCGCTCGCCCGCTGCCTTTCCCCGGCTGGCGCGCCGGATGTGGACGGCTGGCTCGCGCGCTTGCCGCCGGGCCTCGCCGCGAGCGCCCGCGCCGTGCTCGGGGGGGAAGGCGACGGACCGGGCGCGGGGGCAGGAACGAACGACGCGGGGGGCGAATAGCCGGCTATGCTGCGCGGCATCTTCTTCGACCTGGACGACACGCTGATCGGCTACGCCGAGGCCGAGCGCAGCGCGCTCCTCGCCGGCTGCGCGCTCGCCGCGCGCGTGCGCCCGGACGTGGACGCCGACCGGCTGTCCTCGGCGATCTACGACGCCTACCAGCGGCGCTACGCCTATGGCACGCCCGGGTACGCCGACCTGGCCACCCTCTCGGTCGAGGCGTTCCGGCGCCGCCTGACGCAGGATGCGCTCCGCTCCTTCGGCATCGACGACGCGGCCCTGGCCGAAGCCCTGGTCGCCGCGTACGCCGAGGCGGAGGGCGAAGCCCTGGCCGTGTCGCCCGACGCGGAGGAGACGCTGAAAGGCCTGCGCCCCCATTTCCGCCTGGGGCTGGTCACCAACGGGCCGTCGGCGATGCAGCGGACCAAGCTGGGCGCGCTCGCGCTCGAAGGCTACTTTGATGTGATCGTGGTCGACACGGAGTTCGGTCACCCCAAGCCGGACGCCCGCATCTTCGAGCACGCCGCCGCGCGCGTGGGCCTGGCGCCCGGCGAGCTGCTGTTCGTAGGCAACTCCCTGGAGCTCGACATCGCCGGGGCGCGGGCGGCGGGATGGACTAGCGTCGGGCTGACCCCCGCGGGCCGGCGGCGGTGCGCCGGCGATCCCATGCCGGACCACACCATCGCCCGGCTGGGGGATCTGCCGGCCCTGCCCGTTGTCGCGCAAGCCCTGCCGCGCCCGAAGGATAGGTGAGCTTCATGCCCTTGCCCGCCGCGTTTCTGCCCGCCGCCCTGTTTTTTTCTTTCGCCGCTCCCGGGGCGCCGCCGGCAGCCGCCCGCCCCGCCGACGCGCCCCGCGCCCAGGTCCGCTTGGCGGTGCAGCTGACGCGCACGGACGACGGCGCACCGCCCCGGGTGATCGGCGCCCCGGTCCTGACCACCCTGGAGGGCGGCACCGGCTCCATCTCGGTCTCCGGCGGCGACATCTCCTATTCGGTCTCCCTCTCGCCCAACGCCGAGGCGAACAACAACGTGGCTTTGTTATGGAACCTGCAGCTCTCGGGGAAAGCCCTGCCGGGGGCCACCTCGGTGAATCTGAGTGGCGCCTCCCGCGTCGCCGCCGGCAAGGAAGAACCGGTCGCCGAGGTGACCTTGAAGGACCCGAAAACCGGCAGGCAATCGTCGTTCCGCCTGCTGGTTACGACCGTGATCGCGCGGCCGTGACCGCCCCGCGGGGCGGGGGGATCCGGTCCGCGAGATTTACCGGGCTTAACATGCCGACCTGGTGGGTACGTATTAGTGGGCGCGCCGGGTAACTGCCGTGTGCGGGTACGCAGCGGGATGCTCGTTCACCCGGGAGCAGAAGAGCGCATTCGGGTATCATAGGACTATGGAGCTTCACAACGCCGCCGGCAGTGGCGGCATCGAGACACTCATTTCGCATGCCCCCTCGCGCCTGTGGACTCCGGCGCAGGGGCCATCCGGCCTGGTTATCGTTGCGCCGCCGCGCCCGCTCCTCGCGGTGGTGGGCAACCGGGTACTGGCGGTCGAGGCCGGCAGGCCCGCGCCGCGGGGAAGAAGGGAGGCGTCGGTGACGCTTGGCGGTCTCATTGTTATCAGCCCATCGCGGCGTTCAGAGCCAGCGCGCGTGATCGGCCACCCGGAACTGGCGTCCGGCACCAGCGTGCGGCAAGGCGAAAGCCTTTACGTGTCGATCGCCGAGGCGATCTACCGGCAAGGCCAGGGGGAAGAGGTCGAGATCCATTTCGCTCCGAGCGCCGAGGACGACCAGGCCCTGGCGGGCTTCCGGGCGCGGGCGCGTCGCCGCTGGGAAGGCGACCGCCTGCCGGACGGCTGGACACGCCCCCTGCCGCCCCCGGCCCCCAAGGACGAGGCGCCGCCCGCCCGGGGCGGCGACGATCTCCCCGAGGAGCTGCGCACGCTGGCCGAACAGATACGCGCCAAAGCCGCGACCCGGCCGGCGGACGGCCGCGGCCGGTAACGGCTCAGGGCGCCTCCGCGAGGCGAAAGCGAACCGCGCCGCGCCGGCCGTCGCGCAGGATCACGAGCGAAACCTCCTGCCCGATCTGCAGCGGGCGGAGCGCCTGGCGGTAATCCGCCTCGCCCTCGAGCTTCTTGCCCGCGATCTCCGTGATGACGTCGCCTCGTTGCAGCCCGGCGCGGCTGGCGGGCGAGTCCTCATAGACGCCAGTGACCACGGCCCCGCGCGCTTGGGGCAGACCCAGCAGCGACGCGATCTCGGGAGTGACGTCGGCCACGATCAAGCCGGTCCAGGGGCGGCGCACCTTGCCGTGGCGCTTGATCTCCTCGGCGACGCGCAGCGCGGTCGCGAG
>JAUJNC010000065.1 GCA_030446525.1 Armatimonadaceae bacterium | reverse complement strand
GCCCGGGCCCCCCGCCCGCCCGCGCGCCCCCCGCGGCCCCCCCTGGCCCGGCGCCGGGCCGTTTGGGGGTCCCACCGCAAGTCCACGCCCCCCACCAAAGGGGTGCTGATCGACAACGTCGTGGTAGCGCTCTCGCAGCGCCGGCTCTTCTTTCCCGCCTTCCCGGATCTCCTTTCCGAGATGCGCGCGTTCACGGCGACCCCCGCGCGGGGGCCGGGCGGGCGGGAAAGACTGGCGGCGGCCCGGGGGCACGACGACACGGTGTGCGCGCTGGCGCTCGCGGTCCACGCGGCCGGCCCCGTGGTGGCCAGCGCGCCGTCCGGGCCGCTGGCGGCGGTGGGCGGACAGAGAAAGGCGGTGTTCACATGCTCGGCATAGGAAAAATCGTCGCGCGGCTGGCGCGGCACGCGCCCGGGTGCCCGGCGGACGCGGACCGGGTGCCGCTGCGGGCGCGCGCCGGCGGCGGGCGGCTGACCCCGGCCTCGTACGAGGCCCGGCACGAGGCGTACCCGCCCGGCGGGCTGGCGACGCTCAAGCGGATGCAGCGCGACCCCCAGGTCCGCGCCTGCGTGGCCACCAAGAAGCTGTGCGTGCTGGCCGAAGAGGTCGAGGTCCGCCCCGCGGGCGCGGATCGGCTGTCCAGGCGGGCGGCGCAGACGGTCGAGGCGGCGCTGGCCGCCCTCCCGGGCGGCGTCTGCTGCCTGATCGAGGGCGCCCTGGACGCCCTGCCGATGGGCTACGCGGTGGGGGAGCTGGTCTGGGCGCCGGGCGGCTCGCTGGACCGGGTCGCCTGGCACGACCCGGCCCGCTTCCAGTTCGTGGGCGGCCCCTGCGGCGACGTCGAGCGCCTGGAAGTCCTGGGGCACGGCGGGCTGACGCTGCCGCGCTCGCGGTTCGTGCTCTGGTCGTACCAGGCCCGGTACGGCAACCCCTACGGCGAATCCGACCTGGTCGCCGCCTACCGCCCGTGGGCGCTCAAGGACGCCCTGCTGCGCTTCTGGGCGGCGGCGCTGGACCGGTTCGGCGCGCCGACCGTGGTGGGCAAGGTCCCGCCCCACACGCCCCAGGAGCAGCGCGACGAGCTGCTTTCTCTGCTGAGCGCCCTGCAGACGCGGAGCTCCCTGGTGGTCGGGAACGACACGGACGTTTCCACCCTGGAAAGCGGGCGCGCCGAGCCGGGGGCGGGTTTCGAGGCGGCGGCCAACTTCTGCAACCGCGAGATCGCCAAGGCGGTCCTGGGCCAGACCCTGACCACGGAGCCGGGCGACTCCGGCTCGTACGGCCTGGGCAAGGTCCACCACGACGTCTTCGGCAAGTGGGTCGCCGCGCTGCGCCGCGAGGTCGGCATCGCGGTCCTGACCGAGCAGATCGCCCGCCCGCTCACCACCCTGCTCCTGGGCCCCGACCACCCCGCGCCCACCGTCGCCCTGCCGGGCCTGACCGGCGACGAGATGGCCGCCCGCCGCGATCTGGTGCTCCGCCTGATCGACGGCAACGTCGTCGCCCCGGACGAGGCGTGGATCCGCTCCTACCTGGGCGTGCCCGACCCCGCCGGCACCATCTTGTAGAAAGGAGCTTCCCATGTCTCTATCCGCAAACGTCACGCGGCGTCTCGCGGCGGCCCACCGGCGCGTCGGCGAGCAGGTAACCCTCGCGCGGGGCGCCGAAACGCGCACCATCTGGGCGCAGGTGGCCGTCATGTCCACCTCGTTCCGCAACGCCCGGTTCGCCTCGACCGAGTACAGCGGCTGGGACCTGCCCGCCCTGGTCGTACGCGTCGCCGGCCACGACCCCGCCGCGGCCGGCGACACCTTCCCCCGCGACAACCGCACCTTCACCGTCCGCCGCGTCGAATACGCCCGCGTCTCCGGCGGCATCATCCTGACACTGCTGCTCTGCGCGTGATAGGGATGATGGGCCAGAACGGCTTGGGGGCTAGAGCCGGGAACAACGGGTCAGGACTTTGAAAGGAGATAATTCTGACCCTTTCTGTTGTTCCGGCGTCGCCGGTCAGGTCAGGGACGCGAGCAGGACAGGCACATCCGCAACGGGAACGAGTTCGGGGTTCAGCGTCTGCAGCCCTTCGGCGCTTGCGGCGCGGAGAAAGCGCTGATCCGAAGCCACGAGGACGCAGGCGGGCAGGCCAGGAGTTCGGGAGCGGGCGTATCGCAGAAACGCGGCAAGGATGGCGGCATCGGAGGCGTTCAGGTTGTGCCGGTCGTTGAGTGCGACACCATCCAGGATGTCGGCATCGTCCACCGTCAGCAGATCGACGTTCGAGTTGACGAGAACTTCCTGCTTCAGCCTGAGGCGGGCTTCGTTGAATTCAACGAGCGTAATAACACTCTGATTGAGCTTCCGCCGAAGGCTCGCCGAGGTTTCGGCATAGCCCAGAAAGGTGGAGGCCATTGGCAAAGCAGGCGCAAAGTCAAACAGCGCCTTCACTGTCGCCGTGCCAACTTCGGGGGCGTAGCGTTTCGCGAGTGCACTGGCATCCCACAAGAGTTGTGGCACCGTCTATTCCTTGTCCCAGGCGTCGCCATAGCGCATCCGCATCAGCTCACTAGAGAGTATGTTGTCTTCGGGACGGATACCTCGCGCCAGCATACTTTCATGTAATTCCTCGATGGTCATGGTCGGCTCGCCCACGATCCCCGCGGCCGCGTCTATCTCGTTCATCTTCTCGATCATCGCCAGCCGATGCGCGTCGAACCCCTCGGTTGGCTGCTCTTTGCGTACTACCGCCATCATCGTACCTCCTCTCCCCTTGAAGTATAAGTCGAGACCGGTGGTCCCGTCAACCTGTCGACTCACGGCCGCCAGGAGAAGGGTGAAGGAAAACGCGGCGCCGGGATCGAATATCTGCCTGTAAGCCCGGGCATTCGCGTCGCGAAGCCGTAAAGGGCCGAAGGAGGACAGTCACTATGGGAGCGCACTGCCCGCGCGGGTGGTCATCGGCATGGCGGCGCTGGCGCTGCTGGCGGCCAGTGTCCGGCCGGCAGGGCACAGACCCTCACGCTCGAGGCGGTGGACTCCGGGTGGTACGACCGCGCCGGATCGCACCAGCCTTCCAACACCAACTATGCCGCCGGCTATCTCGGGACCGACAATCAAGGCTATCATAACTTTTTCGTGTTTGACCTGTCCGGCATCACGGTCCCCATCGTCAGTGCGGAGCTCAGGATCTTCAACCCCGAGTCCGGTTACAGCAGCCCCGACCCCAGCGAGACCTATGTCGTCTCGGACGTGTCTACCCCCATCCCCATCCTGCTGGCGGGGGGCAGCGGCCTGAGCGAGATCTTCGAGGATCTGGGCTCGGGCGTGAGCTACGCATCCCGGCCCATGTCCGCCGACGACAACGGGACGCTGGTCACCATCGGTCTGAACGCGGCGGCGGTGACCGATCTGAATAGCGCCCGGGGTCTCTTCGCTTTCGGCGGCTCCGTCAGCACGCTCAGCCCCCGGACCAACGTCGACGAAGCCGTTTTCGTCGGCTCCCTGACCCCGGCCAGGCGAGAGCTAGTCGTGACGCTCGTTCCCGAGCCGGGCACCTTGGCGCTGCTGGGCACCGGCGGCCTCGGCCTGCTCGGCTGTGGCTGGCGGCGGCGGAGGCGGGTGGAAGGATCAAAGGCTTGAACTGGGGCGGGAGCGGTTTTCGACAAGGACTTCGCCGCCGTCAATCGCGTCTATAAGTAGGCGATGCCCATAGATCAGCCGCATGCCGATCAACGCACCGCCGTCAGTCGCCAGAACGGAAATGGTGCGCTCCCGCCCGTCCCACAGAACGGTTGCGAGGTAGACATCGAACTCCACCTCGCTACTGTCCCCCAGCGTATACGTTTGTATCTGCTGAAAGGGCAATTTCAAGGCGGCGATACGCGCAGGTGGAAGTGTCAGGTAGCCGGAGAAGCCGGTATCAATCACGACATCGAGGTCCTCTACTTGCCCGTTGGAAGCCTGAATCTGCAAAGGAAGGACAGCCTGTTTGTCCGCGTCCACCTGCCCACGTATCATGCCGTTGCCCTCGGCGACTTCGCTCCGATGCGCCCCATCGTTGGGTAGCCGATACGCATACCATACAACGCGCCGCCGGGGTGCTTGTCCGCCGCCCGCTTCATAACGACGATATCATCCTCATCTATGATGTAGTCGCCCGTCTCGATATCAATCACGAGGTATTTACCAATGTCATCCGGCTCGATCTTTGCCCTTATCTCCTGTTCGTAGAGCGCTTTGGCCCGCGCCGCAATGTCTTCCTTAGTGTATAGAGGATGTCCCATTGTCCTTGTGTCCTTTCGTCAAAACCTGCCCCTTACCCCAGCCGTCGCCGCAGCACATCCGCCTTTCCCCTTGAAGTATAAGTCGAGATAAGCGTTTCCGTCAACCGGCACGGTCCGGCAGATCGAGTACGCGCGCGTCTCGGGCGACATCGTCCTCACGTTGCTGCTCTGCGCGTGAAGGTGTGTACAGGAATGTCCCCCTCCTCCCCCAATCACCCGCAAGCGGATACCCGGGGGACCCCAGTAGGCAGTCAAATCCGCCCTCGTTCAGGTAAGCCAACGGGGTCTCGGCCCCTTGCTCCGGTCCCCCCATTATTGGGGGCAGAGGGGGCATCCCTGCGGTTGATGGGCGTTCCGCCGGCCACCCTGCGGCGAAAAACGGCCCGGCTTTTCGCACCTTTTCGCCCCCGGCCGCATCTATTCAGTGTGAAGATGACCGACGAAGCGATCGTGAATCGAGTCCGCGGCGGAGACCGGGAGGCGTTCGCTCTGCTCGTGGACCGCTACAGGAACACCGTCTACGGGCTGGCGTTCTACCACCTCCGGAGCGCTGAGGACGCGCGGGACGTGGCGCAGGAGGCGTTCATACAGGCGTTCCAGCGGCTGGGGCAGCTGCAGGAACCGGCGAAGTTCGCCCCCTGGCTGCGGCAGGCGGACCGTGAACGCCTGCCGCGTTCGGCGGCGCCGCCGGACACCGGACGAACTGACCACGACGGTGGCCGCGACGGGAGACATGGCGTCGATCGAGACGCGCGCGTGGTGGTCGAGGCGGCGCCGCCCGGCTCGCCGCTGATGCGCCTGACGCTGACACCTTTTCTACGTCCACGAACGCTCCCTGGCGGAGATCGCCGCGTTCCTCGACGTGCCGGTCACCACGATCAAGAGTCGCCTGCGCGACGCGCGGCGCGGCTGCGAAAGGAACTGATGCCAATGCTGGAAGAGACACTGATGCCGGAACCGCTTCCGGCGGATTTCACCGTGAAGGTCATGCACAATTTCCGCCGACGGGCGCGGTTTACCACCTCGCCTTCTCGCCGGGCGGCCGACTGCTGGCTCACGAAACGTACCGGTTCGTGCTGACCGGCGGGTGACGGGAGATATCTATGCGCGGCATACCGCCAGCGGCACGCTGCAAGAGATCCTCCCCGTTGGCCTTTGTATCGCCGGCCCGACCTGTCCTCGGACGGCAAGACGATTGCTTTCGGCTGTCACCTGACGTCCGGCAAGGACTGGTCCGGCGAGGCGCGGCCTGTAGGGGGAAGCCGGCGCCGTGCGCGCGCTCGGCAGGTTGACGGCCTGGTGCGATCGGTAGCGCCTGCACCTGACGGAAAACGGCCGTCGCTACGGGAAGCGGCCACGAAGAGGGAAGGCTCTGGGCGAGCCTGCGCGTCTGGGATCTCAGCACGGGAGCGGTGCTCGAGCATGGAGCATCTCACCCATATTCGTGTAGTGACCCCGCCGGACGGACGGCTACTGGCGACGAGCGGCGTCAGTGGGACCCAAGTCAGCGATGTTGGTCGGCGGGCGATCTTCGGCTTTGGGACGTCGACAGTGGTCTGCGCATCGAGTCAGGTCCGAACGCCCTTGCCGACCGCCGTGTTCGGCCCTCGCCGGACGGCAAGCTGCTCGCGACCGGCTACGGGGCACAAGAGTGTTCTTCTGGGACGCAACGAAGGAGACTGTTCGCACCTTGACGGGACATGAAGACACGGTGTTCGCCGTCGCCTTCTCGCCGGATGGCAGGCTGCTCGCGACGGGCAGTCACGACAAGACGGTACGGCTGTGGGACGCGCAACAAAGCTCCTCCAGACTCTGGCTGGCGTAATGAGCAAGGGATTCATGCCGTCGCCTTCACGCCAGACGGCAAGACCTTGGCGAGCGCGGACATCGCAGGCGTCGTGAAGCTCTGGCAGGTGGGGCAGTGAAAGGCGTGGTGTTCTCCGCCTTCCGCCGCCGCGATCCAGCAGGGCGATATGGTCCGTATCAGCAGGTACATCGCCGCCATCCGCCGGAGTTGGTTGCGCGCGGCGGTACTCGGCACCAGGCGACGCATCGCCTTGTCATAGATCGGATCGTTCGCGAACGCTCCGAAAACTGATCCCACCACGGCTGTTCTTCCTTAGGGCGTCTTCGCGCGCCGTGTTTAAGCCGTTGCACTTCCGCTTCAAGGGCAGTGACACGCTCTTCTGGGGACAAACCCGGCATCGTAAAACCTCCCGTGGTCATTTAACAGAAAGCCCTACGCCGCGTGGGGGCTTCCGTGTGTTGGCCGTGAAGCGGTGCTAGGCGTTGGCGGTCATCTTGCCTTGTCGGCGGCCTGCGCTGGCGCGCCCCCCGGCCTTCGCCATCTCCCCGACTGTTTTGGTGTGCAGGCGGGCGGCGCCCTGGAAGCCCTCCATCAGGTGGACGCGCGTGCCGTTCGCGACGGCTTCGTCGAGCCGCTGCTCGGCTTTGGGGATTTCGTCCGCGTACTGCGGCAGCCACTGCGCCTGGGTAACGAGCAGGTCGTCGGTCATCTGCCAGATCTCTTCGGGGTCACAGACCGCGCCGACCAGGGTCGTGCAGCATCGCCTGCTTCAGGAGCGTGACGTCGCCCTGCACCGCGGCCTCCATCCCCATCTGCTGCACGCGCACGCTGGCCGAGCAGGTCGCGGCGCAGGCGAGCGGCAGGTCGCCCACGACCGGGATGTTGACGCTGTTCTTATCCACGTAGCCCGGTATCTCGACGATGCAGCCGTCGGGCAGGTTGGTGATGTGGCCCTGGTTCACGACGTTGAAGTGGCCGCGCGGTACGTCCGGCTCGTTTCCAGCGCCTCGACGATGTACGAGCCGCGCCCTCGCTGCGCTTCTCCGGCGTGAACCGGGGCGGGTCCTGCTTCAGCCAGTTGGGGAAATGGTCTCGAACCAATTGCGGCCCTCCGTGCAACAAAGTGCAGGTAGCCGCCCGTCTCGCCGTGTTGATCCAGCGCGACAGGTCGATCCACCTGTGGATCTCGTCGAGGCGCTTGCGATACCACGGCACGTACTCCGAAAGGTGCCCGTTGGACTCGGTCGAATAATAACTGAAGCGCTTCAGGACGTCGATGTGCGCACCTTCTCGGTCAGGGTATTCGGGGTGATTCTGGAATCGCCTCCAGCATCCGGGGGATCATACCATGCCGCGCCACTGCGCCTTGATGAACCACGGGTCAGTGGTTGATCCCCGCCGCGACCACGGTCGACGTCACGCCGGTGCAGCTTCTCGTCAGGGCCGATCAGCCCTCGCCCCGCGCCCAGTGCTCGATGCAGCGCGTGATCTCTACCGGCTAATGCGTGTCGCCGACGGCGCTACCATGAACGCCGCCGTACTGGTTGCAGGCCCAGGTGTTCATGGCCATCGGGTTGCTGTAGTTGAGGAACAGCGCACCGGGCTTGGCGACCTCGCGGATGTCCCTGCAGAAGTCGAGCAGGGCCGCGATCGTGCGCTGGGCGTACATAATGCCCCCGGCGCACAGCGTGTCGCCCACGCACTGGTCGACGCCGTACCGGAGCGGGACGTCGATGTCGGTCTGGAACGCCTCCAGCCCGCCCTGGCGGATCAGGCAGATCACGTAGTCCGCTTCCGCGATGGCCGCGCGGCGGTCGGTCGTGCTCTCGACTCTGGCCGGGAGGCCGTTGCCCGCGATGTCGCGCCGCGCCAGCTGCGTGACCATATCCAGGTTATGCTCGTTGATATCGGTGAAGGCGAAGGTGGTGTCGGCGAACTCCGGGACGGTGAGAAGGTCGCCCATCAGGCGGCGGGTGAAGCCGATCGAGCCGGCCCCGATCATGGCGATCTTAAGTGGCATCGGAATCTCCTATCGTGATGTCGTTCGGGTAGGTAAATGTTTGTAAAGGGTGGGATGAAATCCTGCCTGGGGCGGCAGGCCGGACACAAATCGCCGGCATGCGGCCGCGCCCGCTGCTCGACAACAAGCCGTTTGAGCCGGGCGGCTCTTAGCGCGCTCGTTGCGCAGGCTCGCGGCGAGGAGCCTGTATAATAGGGTTGTTGATCTTCGCAGAGCAGCCCGACGGAGAGACTCATGAACGCACGAACGATCCCGGGGGCGGCCTTTGAGACGGCGACCCGTCTCCACGGGTGCGACTGGCCCTGCGTTCCCGGCCTCGCCAGGGGTGGGTCGGAAGACTATAATGGCCGCAACAGAACGAAGGCGCGCGGATGAATGGGCGCGTCACGGGGGAAAGGCACGGCGATGACAGCAGCGACGACGATCGCGCCGGAGGAGATCCGGCAGCAGGTGGAAGGCCGCGTGGTCCAGTACGCGGAGCGTCCGATCCCGTTCACCGCGTTCCTGGAGCTGTCGGGGGATCGGCATATCGAGCTGGTCGCGGGGGTGATGGTCGAGAAGATGGCCGCGCAACTGGAGCATGAGAAACTGTTCGTCTGGCTGGATCGGGTGGTGGGCACATACGTCTCGCACCGGAACCTGGGGATCGTCCTGGGTTCGCGCACGGCGGTGGAGATCAGCGCCTACGGGGGCCGCCTGCCCGACCTGCTGTTCGTGCGGAGGGAGCGGATGGGGATCGTGCGCGAGAAGGCGGTCTACGGCGCGCCCGACCTGGTGATGGAGATCGTCTCGCCGAATGACCGCCCGTCCGATCTCATCGCCCTGGAAACCGAGTACCGGGGGCTGGGCATCCCGGAGATCGTCTTCCTCGACCCGCCGCGCCGGCGCGTCCGCGTTCTGCGCCGCCGGGAAACGGAGTACGACGAGGACACGCGAACGGAAAGCGCGCTGCGGCTGGAGCGTGTCGAGGGAATGGAATTGCCCGTTGCCGCGCTGCTGGCCGAGCCGCGCCCGGACGAGCTGGCGACCATACGCGCGTTGCTGGAAGCCGCCGGCGGCCCCGCCTGAGAGTGTTCCCGACGTCTTACTCGCCGTTCTGCCCCTTGCCCGGGTTGCGGTGGCGGATGTAGAGAGCCTCCGCGCCGCCGATCGAGGTCGAGTTGCCGAGCAAAAGGTCCAGGTCCCCGTCGCCGTCCACATCGCCGAACGCGGCATTGGTGCCCGGCCTTGACTCCTGGGGGAAGTGGGCTTTGGACTTGTCCTGGAACTTCCCGTGACCGTTATTGCGCAGAAACACGTTCACGTCGCCGAGGAAGCCGTGCCCGACCAGGAAATCACCCGCGTTCGTCAGGTACAGGTCCAGGTCGCCGTCGTCATCCAGGTCCGCCACGTCCACGTCGGTGGTGGTGTCGGCACGCGCGGGGACGTTCCCTTTGGTGACATCGACGAACACGCCGCCCTTGTTGAAGTAGAGCCGGTCCTGCTGGTTGCGGCTGTTGCCCAGGAAAAGGTCGAGGCGCCCGTCCCCGTTGAAGTCGGCGAGCACTCCCTTGCGGGTCGAGTCGGCCGTGACCGGGAAGCGGCGCGCCGTCTCGTCGGTGAAGTGGCCCGCCCCGTCGTTGATGAGCACCAGGTCCTGCCCGATGTTGACCACGATGAGGTCCAGGTCGCCATCGTTATCGATGTCGCCCGCGACGAAGCCCTGGGTCTGGTCCGTGCGGGCGGGGATGCGGGCAGCGGTCTCGTCCGCGAAGCGGCCCGCGCCGTCGTTGATCCAGACGCGGTTCTGCGCCCCGCCCAGCGGGTCCGGGTTGAAGGGGTTCTCGTTGGACACCAGCAGGTCCGGATCGCCGTCGCCGTCCACGTCCGCGAAGCGGGCCTCGGCGCTGATGTCCTCGAAGAAAGGGAGCGCGGGCGGCAGGTGGGTGGCGCTCGCGTCGGCGAAGAAGCCGCTCCCGTCGTTCAGCAGGAGCTGCTCGGGCCCCAGGTTCGCCACGATCGCGTCCGGGTCGCCGTCCCCGTCCACGTCGGCGAACTCCACTTCCGTGCTGTTGGCGGGCGGGGTAGCGGGGAGCCGGAGGAAGGTCTGGTCCGAGAAGTTCCCGCGACCGTCGTTGATATAAAGCTTGTTCGGTCGGGGCGCGGCGGAAGCCGTACCATCCGCGACGAAGATGTCCAGGTCGCCGTCCCCGTCCACGTCGGCGAAGTCGACGTCGAGCGTGTCGGTGTCGGGCGGGTTGAAGTCGGGGGGCAGCCGCCCGGACTCATCCACGTACCGGAAGCTGCTCGGCCCGGCCGGCGCGGCTGTCACGGGCACGATCAGCGCGAGCGCGGCGGCAGCGAGCGAACAAACGAACAAACGTGTCCTCATCCTATCTCCTCCTGGTGAGACGGTCGGTCCGTGCGACGCGCCTTGCCTCCCACGCCTTGGGACGGCGGGGCACCGCGGCGGCGGCGACGTTCAGCATCCGGCCCCATGCCCGGAGCCGGCGCGATTCCGGGGGTCTTCCGTGCCGGAGGTCCCGGGGATGTCGCCGACAAGTGTCGGGGCGGGTCCCCCCGCCCCGACAGCGACAATCGGTGATCTTCAGGCCCATCGTGCCGAGGCGGGTGCGCCTGCCGCAGACGCTCGAACGCGGCGGCGGGTCGGGGGCGCCTGGACGAGCTGACCGTCACTGCGACGGGCGTTGTAGCCCAACGAAGGGAGGCGTCCGCCAGTCCGGGGGCGACGAACCGATAGCCAGCCAGATGGTCCGCAGGCGCAAAAGGTTGAGATTGTTCAATTGCAACGCTTCGACGGTGGCGCGCCCGCTCTGGGTGTGTCCTTCAATGGTCTGCCGGTCTTGCGCCCAACGGAAGTGTCGGAACCAGCTCTGTTTGCGGGGGTGGAACAGCGCAACGTCACGCCCCGTCCCGGGAGCGCGTCCGTGCGTTCGCGCTCCTTTGAAACCGTTGCAGAGCGGGCAGGAGAACGCCAGGTTATCGCTCACGGTAAGCCCGCCCTCTTTCTCCGGAAGAATGTGATCTACCTCGAACGCCACATTCATCGACGCTTGCGGACTGCGGCAGTAGGCACACCGGCCCTCGAAGTGGCTTTCGGCTTCGGTTCGTAATGCCTGCGGGATGTACGTTTTGCTCACCGCGTGGCGTCAGGTTCCGACGACCTGCCCGAAAGCAGCCAGATCGCCGCCGCCTTTTCCGTCGCGACCGCCTCGATCCGGTCGAAAAGCCCTTGCAGCTCTGCCTGCTCTTCCGCGGTCAGCCCTTCGGTGCGGTTGCGCTCCAAAAGCCGCGACAGCCGTTCCTGTTCCTCTGCGGCAAGAGCGGCCCCCAGGTGCGCACGTATCTGCGGCTCGGACTGTGACTGTTGTTGCCCGATGTGGCTTTGGAGCCGCCGCAGCGCCTCCTGACGCACCGGCTGCAACGAGAAGCGCAGGGCTTCCACGACGATCTGGTCGGGCGTTTGGCGCCGTTCCGCCGCCGCCCGCCCCAGCATCTCGATCACATCCTGCGGGAGGTGTAGCGTGAACTCCCGCGTTGTCGCTGCCGCCATCGTTTTTCCTCGCCCGCGCTTATAGATTGCCTACCGGGAGACCCCGCCCTGGTCCGCTTCCGCGTATGCCATTATGCGCCCCTTCTGGGCCGCTGTCAAGGACGCGCCGCCCCGCACAGCCCCGTGGTCTGGGTCGTGCCGCCGTAGCTGCCCAGCGGGGCGAGCAGCGGGTCGTGGACGCCCCTCCGTGGACTGGTTGCGTGCTTGTTCACTTGCTGTAGGGGCTTTCGATGTCACCACGCTTCGCCGCGACAAGAGAAAAGACGCAAACGCAAGGCGTCTGTCCTGTACGATGAACCGGGTCTTTGTGGCAACGTTGACAAAGGTATATTCCGTCACCTTGTCGAACCCGGTTCGTAAGAAAACGGGGCGGTTTTGCTGGGGGGTAATGGCCATTGTTCCTGGCGGGAAGCCTCGTAGGACAGTGGACGGCTTTGCTGTGAGGTGGTTGACGCAACGGCGGGCGTCGGAGGATCAGAAAGCACGACCCGATCTGGAGGAGATATGATGGACCGGAAGCAGGTTCTTCAAGAGATCGAACGGGCCGCCCGGAGCGGCGGGACAGCGCTATACCTCGGCGGCAACCGGCTGAGTTCGCTGCCGCCGGAGATCGCCCGGCTCACCAACCTGACGACGCTATCCCTCGACAACAACCCGCTGAGTTCGCTGCCGCCTGATGTTGTCGCACAGGGAACCAGGGCGCTTCTGGCCTACCTGGGAGCGCAGCTGGAGGCGAGCAGTCGGCAGTGGGTTTCGAAGATGCTCGTCGTCGGTCAGGGCGGCGTGGGCAAGACCTCGCTGTTGCGCGCGCTGCGCGGCGAAACGTTCACGGAGCAGGATACCACACACGGCATCGAGATCGGCACGCTGGAGCTGAAGCATCCGACCGAGCCGGACGTCACCATGCAGCTCAACACCTGGGACTTCGCCGGGCAGGAGATCGCGCACGCCACGCACCAGTTCTTCCTGACGAATCGCTCGCTCTTCCTGCTGGCCTGGAACGCGCGGCATGGCTTCGCCCAGGGCCGCCTGTACTACTGGCTCGACACCATCCAGGCCCTCGCCCCCGAATCGCCCGTCCTGATCGTCGCCACCCACACGGACCAGCGCGATGCCGACCTGCCCCTCGCCGATCTGCGCCGCAGCTACCCGCAGATCATCGGCCATTGCCCGATCAGCAACGCTACCGGGCAGGGCGTGGAGGAGCTGCGCCAGGAGATAGTCAAGACCGCCGCCGACCCCAGGAAGCTCCCGCTGATGGGCGAAAGATGGCCGACCGCCTGGCTGGATGCCGCCAACGCCCTCCGCGCCTCGCCGGAAAAGCATCTCCCCGCGCGGGAGCTGTGGAAGCGCCTGGCGGAGCACAACGTGACCGGCGACCATGCGCGGGTTCTGGCGCAATGGCTGCACGAGCTGGGCGACATCCTCCACTTCCGCGACAACGAGGAGATGAATGACATCGTCATCCTCAAGCCGCAGTGGGTGACGCAGTACATCGCGCGGGTGCTGGAAAGCGAGGACGTGATCCGTCAGGACGGCATCTTCACGCGCGCGGAGATGGAGCGCCTCTGGGACGACCTCGACCTGACGATGCAGGAGCGCTTCCTGCGCCTGATGGATCAGTTCGACCTCTCCTACCGCACGCTGGAGGACAAGGACAAGAGCCTTGTTGTGGAGCGCCTCCCCCTCGATGAGGCCGACTACCACGGGAAATGGGACGCCCTCCAGGCCAGCGACCCCTGCCACGAAATCTCGATGAAGTTCGAGCTGAGCACCATCCCGGCGGGAATCCCCACCTGGTTCATCGCGCGCCAGCACCGCTTCACCACGCACACGCACTGGCGCACCGGCGTGCTGTTCGCCGATGAAACGGAGACGAACCTGGCGCTGGCGCAGGCCTTCCCCCACGAACACTATCTGCGGCTGACGGTGCGCGGCCCGCACCCGCAGAACTTCTTCGAACTGCTCAAGGACGGCATGGAGTTGACCCTGAAACGCTTCCCGGGTTTACAGATCACCCGCAAAGTCCCCTGTCCGGGTCACAACGGCGCCCCCTGCAAACATGAGTTCAACTATGAGCACCTACGGAACCGGATCAACAAGAAGCCGACTATCGAATGCCCGGAAAACGGGCGAGGATGTTGTGGTGGCGGGGATGCTCCACGGGGTGGAGTGGGGCCGGGATGACCTGGTGCTGGCGAAACTGGATGATTTGGAGGATGCGGAACAGGAGCGGCATGAAAAGGTCATCGAACGGATAGACGATCAGACCGCGCTGCTGCAGCGCCAATTCTTGAAGCAGTTCGAGCGCGAACAGAGGCTGATCGAATCACACTGCCCCAACGTTTTGGTTTTGCGTCACCAACAGGTGAGCGCCTTCAAGAAGTTGTTCGTCGGGCAGAAGATCGAACTCCAATTGCTGTGCCACTATCCTGGCGATTGGCACTCGACCGAGGAGGGCGGCATCTATACGATCGATGACCCCGCCAAATGGCTCCGGGAGATGGCTCCCTACATACAGCAGCTGGTCAAGGCATTGAAGTTCGCCGCGCCGTTTGCCAGCCCCTTGCTGGGCACGTATTTTTCGGCGGCGGAGGCCAAAGCGTTCGAACAGAACCTGAAACTGATGCAAGAGCTGGTCAAAAACCTCCCCGACATCGAAACGAAGCATCCCGAACCGGACTACGCCCGAAGGATCGGGATGGAGGAGGAGAAACGGCGCGCGGAGGGCGCGGACCTGCGCGCCCTGTGCCTGCTCCTGGACGTGAAAGACCCGCAACAGGTCTGGGGCGGTCTGAAGAAGGTGCTGACGCCGGAAGGCCATTACCTCTGGCTGTGCGACCGCCACGCGGCAGAGTACAAACGTTGAAAGGAAGCGCACAGGGCTGCCATCGGGAACGATAACGGGGCGGCGTCCGCGAATACTGACTGATCGACCCGGTGCGCAGACAGGCGGAGTTCTATAGACCGGCGCGCGGCGCGGCTATAAAAAAGGTGTGAAGGAGGCCGGCGCGGGGTATAGGGCAGCGGAAGCAAGGGCCGGGGCAGGCGAAAGAAGTTCGAAGGACGGACCAGCGACGCGTATGGAAATGGAAAACAAACCCCTCGTCGCCGTGATCATGGGCAGCAAGTCCGATTGGGAAACGATGCGCCACGCCGATGACGTCCTGACCCAGTTCGACATCGCGCACGAGTGCCGCATCGTTTCGGCGCACCGGACGCCGGACTGGATGGTCGAATACGTGTCGGGCTGCGAGGGGCGCGGCATCGAGGTGATCGTCGCGGGCGCGGGTGGGGCGGCGCATCTGCCCGGCATGGCCGCCGCCCACGCCGTCGTGCCCGTGCTGGGCGTGCCCGTCCCGGGCCACGCGCTGGGCGGCATGGATTCCCTCCTCTCCATCGTGCAGATGCCCGGCGGGGTGCCGGTGGGGACGCTGGCCATCGGCAAGGCGGGCGCGACCAACGCCGCGCTGCTGGCCATCGCGATCCTCGGGACGAGCCGCCCGCCCCTGCGGGAGCGGCTTCGCCGGTATCGGGCTGTTCAGACCGAGCGCGTGCTCGCCGAGGCGCTGCCGGGCGGGCCTGAGCCATGAGCAAGCCGATCCTTCCGGGCGCGGTCGTGGGCGTGCTGGGCGGCGGCCAGCTGGGCCGGATGTTCGCCATCGCGGCGCGGCGCATGGGCTACCGCGTCCACACCCTGTCCCCGGACACGGACACGCCCACCGGGCAGGTGGCGGACGTGGAGATCGCCGCCGCGTATGAGGACCTGGACGCCGTGCGCGCCTTCGCCCGGGGCGTGGACGTCGTAACCTTCGAGTTCGAGAACGTCCCCGCCGCCACGGCCGGCGCCGCCGCCGAGCACGCGCCCGTGCGCCCCGACGGCTCGGTCCTGCACACCACCCAGAACCGCCTGCGCGAAAAGACGTTCCTGGCGCGCGCGGGCTTCCCCGTCACCCCCTTCGCACCGATCCGTTCGCTCCCTAACCTGCGCGCCACGCTCGAAAAGAACCCCGCGCCGGCCGTCCTGAAGACGGCCGGCTTCGGCTACGACGGCAAAGCCCTGGCGATCCTCCGGCCACCCGAAGTGGCCGGCGCCGGGGTCGGCGCGCTCGGGGGGGGCTTTTTGGTGCTGTAAAGGTGTGTCGACTTCGCCGGCGAGCTTTGGGGCGCCCCCGCCCGCGGCGGCGACGGCGCATTCGCCCACTTCGGCGTGATGCAAAACGAACACCGCAACCACATCCTGGATGTCACCATGGCGCCCGCCGACGTGCCGCCGGACACGGCGCGCGAGGCGGTGGAGATCGCGCGCGGCGTGCTCGATGCGCTCGGCGTCGTCGGCGTGCTGTGCGTCGAGTTCTTCCTCACGCGCAGCGGCAAGCTCCTCATCAACGAGCTGGCCCCGCGCCCGCACAACTCCGGCCACCTCACCATCGACGCCTGCGTGACCAGCCAGTTCGAGCAGCAGCTGCGCGCCGTGTGTGGCCTCCCGCTCGGCTCGACGGAGCAGCTCCGCCCCGCCGCCATGGCCAACCTCCTGGGCGACCTCTGGGAACCCGCCCCGGGTGGGGTGAAAGGCGAGCCGGACTGGGTCGGGGCGTGCGCGGTGCCCTCCGTGAAGCTCCACCTCTATGGCAAGTCCGAGGCGCGCCCGGGCCGCAAGATGGGCCACCTCACGGCGCTCGCCGGAAGCGCCGGCGAGGCAGCAAGCGTCGTTCGCTCCGCCCGCGCCGCCCTGGTCGAAAAACTCGCGGGCGGATAACAGAAAGGAAGGTGGCCTGTGACGAGAGAGGAGAAAGTTGCGTCGTGGATCGCCCACGCGCGCACGAAGCTGCAAAACGGCGGCATCACGGAGGCCGATCTGGAGGCGCTGCAACGCGCCGCCGAGGGGGGCGGCACGGTTCAGCGGCAGCGCCTGCTGTACCTGCACGCCGTAACGCCCAGCCCCCGCGCCCAGGTCGTCGGCATGGCGCTGCACGAGCCGGTGCCCGGATCGGTGACGCAGATCACCGTCGGATCGCACGAATGGCCCTACGCGAGGGTGCACGACGCGATCGTTGACGGGTGGCAGGTGATCCACTTCCCGGACCAGCGGGCGCCGTTCGACGACCGCGAGATCGACATCCTGGGCTACGAGTTTATCCTGCAAAAAATGGAGGAATATGATGTCCCCTAGCGCCCACCTCTTGACCGACGATGAAGTCATCTCTTTCATCATCCGCGGGTACCATGTCGTCGAACCCGATTTCCCCGAAGGCTTCAACGAAGCCGTCTACGAGGAGCTGGAACAGCTAGACGAGGACCCGGGGGACGCGATCCTCCAGCGGGTGCCGAAGCTGCGGCAGGTCTATGACCACCCCAAAGTCTGCGGCGCGCTCGTCAGTCTGCTGGGCGAGGACTTCCAGATGAATAACCATCGTCACTGCCACAAGAACACGCCCGGCACGCGCAGCCAGTCCTGGCATCAGGACGGGGTCAACCAGCGGCACCATCAGCTCCGGACCGTGCTGGCGATGTACTACCCGCAGGACGTGACGCCCGACATGGGGCCGACCGTGCTTTTGCCGGGTACGCACTTCCGCAACGCGCCCACCGACCGCATGGCCACCTACGCGAACTTCCGGGAGCAGGTGGCGCTCACGGTCAAGGCCGGGACGGTGGCGATCACCCACTACGACATCTGGCACGCCGCCAGCGCCAACTCCGGCCGGCGGACGCGTTACATGCTGAAGTTCCTGTTCAACCGCCGCAGCGAGCCTACCGCCCCAAGCTGGAGCCACGACCCCGAAAACGCCGCCTCGCTCCGGCGTTTCAGCACCGAGAAAGCCTGCGCCTGCTCGCAGTCCGACCACTACAAAGAGCGTGGCCTGCGGCGGCAGATGTGGAACCATCTCCTCGGCAAAGCGGACGGGCAGTAAAAAAGGTATACTGGGTTTAACCCAGGCGACGGCTTCCGTAGCTGCCAGCGACATGCATAAGGAGAAGGCAATGGAGTTTTCTCGCAGGGCGACGCATCAGCCCGTCAGAGCCGCATTTACGCTCATCGAACTGCTCGTCGTGATAGTCATGATGGCAGTCCTCGCTGCGGTCCTGTTTCCTGTCTTCAGCACCGCCAGGGTTTGTAAGCGGCCGAGCGCCTGCATGTCTAACATGAAGCAGCTCGGACTGGCAGCGATGATGTATTTACAGGATTACGACGAGACGTACAACCCTGTTTATCGATGGACGCTGTCAGAATCAGACTACGAAACCAGGCGCTGGTGGCCCGAATTTCTGCTTCCATACGCCAGAAGTTCTCCGATCTTTCGGTGTCCCCTGGATGAAACAAAGACCGCTATCCGCCAGATAGCGGCAGGTTCCAAGGTGTCCGCGACCTCCTACGCGATGAACGGCATCACGAGCTCGGCGGATCGCTGGTCCCATCCCGAGTCCGTCGACAGCGAGGGGCGGCCGTTTACCGCGCCGTATCCGAAGGGGTTCACCGGGGGCTTCGATAAACCTGTCAAGCTTGACGACGTTAAAAAGCCCGCGGAAACCGTGGTCTTCGTCGAGGTTAACCTCCCCAGCGCCACCAGCACGCAGCCGGAAATCTGGCGCGACCTCCAGACCGACTATGCGCACACCGACCCGCGCATCCCGCCACGGCACAACGGGAGCTTCATCATCGCCTACGCGGACGGCCATGTTAAATGGGTCAAGCACGGCTCCACGAAAGCGTGGCAGTGGACTCTTCAGGATGATTAACCTTGCGCCGGCGGCCGACGCCGCCGGTGGCGACTGGGCGCTGGTACTCGAACCCGATGCGATTTCCTGAAATCTGGTGCGACACGGCCCCGAAAGCAAGCGGGGTTGGAGCGATAAACGCGCTCAAGCTGCGCGGCCTGATAATGGCCTGGATGTGGGTCTTCGACATGATCAACACGGGCCTCCTCGGTCCCAACCGCACGGCCATCCAGCGCGAGTACGGCCTGAGCTCCGAAGCGTTCGGCGGGGCCCTCGCCGTTCTCCAGATCGTGTGCGCGGCGGGCCTGCTGCTGCTGGCCGCCGCGACCCTGGCCCTGAGCTGGCGCCTCAGCTTTCTCGCCGTCGGCGCCATCTCGCTCGTGCTGCTCGTGTTTTTTGCCGCCGCCCGGCGCGATCTCGCTGCGGTCGAGAACCGGGCCGCGCCCGCGGCGAAGGCCCAGGACCCGCCAAACGGGGACGGCGGGGCGGGCGCCGCGTGCTGCGGCAGCCGTTCTACTGGCTCTGTGTTTTGCCGTTCGGGCTGATCGCGGGCGGCGACGTCGCCTTCGCGACGTTCGCACCCCTCTTTGCTGTGGGTGTTCGGCGCGGTTTACTACCTGACCCCGCTCTCACGAGACGCGGTCCGACCTAAACTACGACTACGAGGAACCACATCATGAATCTGCGGGAACCACTGGATCGGCCCAACGTCCTCCTGATCAACTGTGACGACCTGGGATACGGCGACCTGGGGTGCTACGGTTCGCGGGTGAACAAGACGCCGCACCTGGACCGCATGGCCCAGGAAGGCGTCCGCTTTACGGACTTCTACATGGCGTGTCCGGTGTGTTCCCCGTCGCGGGGCGCGATGCACACGGGGTGCTATCCGCGCCGGATCGGGTTCGGGTCGTTCGAAGGCAGAGTGGTCTTGTTCCCCGGGCAGGGGGTGGGGCTCAACCCGGAGGAAGTGACGCTGGCGCGGCTCCTCAAGGGGCAGGGATATGCCACCAAGATGGTCGGCAAATGGCACTGCGGTGACCAGCCGCCGTTCCTGCCGGCCCGCCACGGCTTCGACAGCTACTACGGCCTCCCCTACAGCAACGACATGGGCGTGCAGGCGGACAGTTCCTGGCCTCCCCTGCCGCTGCTGCGGGACGAGGAGGTGATCCAGGAGCAGCCGGACCAGGCGGGACTCACCGAACGCTACGTGGAGGAGTGCGTACGCTTCCTCCGGGAACGCCACCAGCAGCCGTTCTTCCTGTACCTGGCTCACATGTACGTGCACATCCCGCTGTATGCGCCGTGGCGCTTCCTCAAGTCCAGCATGAACGGGCCGTACGGCGCGGCGGTGGAGTGCATCGACTGGAGCGTCGGGGTCCTCCTGCACGAGCTGAAGCGCCTGGGGCTGGACAGGAATACGCTCGTGGTCTTCACCTCGGACAACGGCGCGCGCGGCGACCGCGGCGGCAGCAACCGGCCGCTGCGGGCCGGCAAGGCCACCACCTGGGAGGGCGGCATGCGCGTGCCGTGCCTGATGCGCTGGCCCGGCGTGATACCCGGGGACGCGGTCTGCTCGGAGATCGCCGCCGCGCTGGACTTTCTGCCCACGTTCGCGCGGCTGGCCGGCGCGACCCCGCCCGGGGATCGCCTCATCGACGGCAAGGACATCCACGCGCTGATGACGGCTCAGCCGCAGGCGCGCAGTCCGCACGACGCGTTCTTCTACTACCACCGGGACAGCCTGGAGGCGGTGCGTTCGGGTGATTGGAAGCTGCACCTGTGGCGCGACGGGGGCGCGGTGCGGGAGCTGTACAACCTGCGCTCCGACATCGGCGAGAAGCATAACGTCGTGGGCGACCACCCGGACATCGCCCGCCTGCTGGAGGGGAAGGCGGACGCCATGCGGCAGGACATCGGTGACGCCGCCACGGGAACCTCCGGCCGGAACTGCCGGCCCGTTGGCCGGGTGGAGAATCCCCAGCCGCTGACCCGGCACGATCCCGATCATCCGTACCTGGTGGCGATGTACGATCTGCCCGATCGCGGCTGACAGGCAATCCCGATGAAGATCCCCGGCGCGCTCTGGATCGACGTGCTCGGGGTCGTGCTCGACCCGAACGCCACCGTGCTCAAGAGCGAGCGGGACGGGCCGCTCGATCTCTACTCCGGCGCGGGCCGCGCCGTCGAAAGCAACGGAAAGAATGGCAGAGGAGCTATCCTTATGGCAAAACCCTTTTCCGCCCTGGTAGCCGGGGTGTTTCTTCTGGCGGGCGCGGCCGCGCATGCCGGCACCTACCACGTCGCCGTGTCGGGAGACGACAAGGCCGCGGGCACGGCCGCCGCGCCGTGGCGCACGATCCAGCGCGCCGTGGACGCCCTGAAGCCGGGCGACACCGCGCTCATCGGGCCGGGCATCTACCGCGAGACGATCACGGTGAAAAGCGGCGGGACCGCCGACAAGCCCGTCGCCCTCGCCGCCCTGCCCGGGGCGCGGGTGGTCGTCACCGGCGCCGACCGGCTGGGAGACGGCTGGACCAAGGCCCCGGGGGGCCAGGATCCCGTGTACGTTCGCGACTGGCCGCACCTCTTCCCGATCGCCCACCGCGACGGCACGCCCATCCTGACGCACCCGAACGACAGGCGGCACGAGCTCGTCGGGCGGGCCGAGCAGGTGATGGAGGGCGGGCGGCTGCTGCGCCAGGTCCTCCGGCGCGAGCACCTGGCGCAGGGCACGTTCTTCGCGGACCTGCCTGCCAAAAAGCTCTACGTCTGGCTCCGGGGCGGGGGGGACCCGGGCAGAACGGAGATGGAGGCGAGCACGCGCGCGAACTGGCTCGTATCGAACGCCTCCCACGTCCACGTGCGCGGCATCACCTTCCGCTATGCGGCCAACCACGCCCAGCGCGGGGCGTTCTCCGTCCGCCGGCCGGAGGGGGCCGAACCGCCGCGCGGCTGGGTGGTCGAGGACTGCGTGTTCGAGCGCGCGAACGCTGTCGGGGCCTCGTTCTCGGGCGAGGGCCATACGTTCCGGCGCTGCGTGTTCCAGGACAACGGGCAGCTGGGCTTCGGCACGTCGCGCTGCCACGACACACGGATGCTTGACTGCGGCATCTACCGCAACAACACCAAAGGCTACTCGACCGGCTGGGAGGCCGGCGGCCTGAAGGTGACCCTGTCGCGCGGCTTCGTCATGGACCGCTGCCGCGCCGTCGATAACCGGGGCGTCGGCATCTGGTACGACATCGGCAACGAAAAGTCCGAGTTGAGTTACTGCTAGGTCGCCGACAACGACCAGGAGGGGATCTTCTACGAGATCAGCTACGGCCTCCACGCCCACGACAACCTGATCGTCAATAACTCCAACCAGGCAGAGACCGTCGGCGGCGCCTGGGGCCTGGGCGGCATCACCCTCTCGTCTTCCGAGGACTGCGTCCTCGAAAACAACACCCTGGTCGGCAACCGCGACGGCATCGCCTTCCGCGAGCAGAGCCGCTCCACGCCGCGCATCGGCGCGCCCCGGGACGCCAAAGAGGTGCGCATCCTGAACAAGAACCACGTGGTCCGGAACAACCTCGTCGCCTATTCGCAGGCCTACAACATCGCCCTCTGGATGGACACCAACGCCTTCGGACCGCACCCCGGCGGTGGTGACAAGGACAAGCCCCCCTTCGAGGACCCGAAGACCCTGAACATCCGCTTCGAGAACAACCTTCTCTTCGCCCTGCCCGGCCGGCCCAGCCATCTGTACGGGCCGCCCTGGCGGCCCAAGAGCAAGACGTTCGACGCCCCGGGCGCCTTTGCCGCCGCTTCCGGCATCCCCGACACCTCACGCGTGGCCGACCCGCGCTTCGCCGACGTCATCGCTGGCGACTACCGCCTGCTGCCCGACTCGCCCGCGCGAGCGATGGGCGCAGGGATACGCCCGGCGGCGGGCGTATCCCCGCAAGCAGTGCGGCAGTAACGGGTGGCCGGGAGGACTGGCGCGATTGCGAAGGCCGAGGATCCGCCGCAGCGCCACCTCGATCTGCGAAGGGAGTGATGACGCCACCGCCCCTGCCGAGGGTTGCTTAGACGGCGGGGAACAAGGAGGCCGCCTGTTCGGCGGGGACCGGCGGGCTGAAGAGGTACCCCTGCAGGGCGTCGCAGCCCAGTGCGTAGAGATGGTCCCGCTGTACCTCGGTCTCGACGCCCTTGGCGACGGCCTGCAGGCCCAGGGCCCGGGCCAGCTGGGTGATCGCCCGCAGGACGGCCAGGTCTTCCGGCGCCGCCCCCAGTCCCCGGACGAAGGACCGGTCCACCTTGAGCGCGTCGAGGGGGAAGCGGCGCAGGCACGACAGCGACGAGTAGCCCGCCCCGAAGTCGTCCAGGAGCAAGCGGACGCCGAGCTGCTTCAGCGCCCGCAGCGTTTCGACGGCGCCTTCGCCGCTTTCCACGATCGCGGTCTCGGTCAGCTCGAGTTCGAGCTGCGCCGGGTCCAGGCCGGTTTCCGCCAGAACGGCCCCCACCATGTCCGCCAGGCCGTGCTGCCAGAGCTGGCGCGCCGACAGGTTCACCGACACGCGCTGCCTGTGCCCCGCCGCCTGCCAGGCCGCGCCTTGACGGCATGCCTGCCGGAGCACCCACTCGCCCAGGGGCGCGATCAGCCCCGTCTCCTCCGCCAGCGGGAGGAACTCGGACGGGAGCAGGAGCCCCCGATCCGGGTGACGCCAGCGCACCAGCGCCTCCACCGCCGTGACCCGCTGGCCGACGAGCCCGACCTGTGGCTGGTAGAAGAGGGTCAGCTCGTCACGGCGGAGCGCCTTGCGCAGGCCGATCTCCAGGACGAGCCGCTCCAGGGCGGTGGCGTTCATCGTCTCGGTGTAGAGCTGGTAGCCGTTCCGGCCCCGCTCCTTGGCCCGGTACAGGGCGACGTCGGCGTTCTTGAGCAGGGTATCCGCGTCCCCGCCGTCCGAGGGGAAGAGGCTGACGCCCACGCTGGCCGTGACGTAGAGCTCGTGCGCGTCGAGCAGGAACGGCTGCCGCAGGCTGTCGAGGATCTTCTGGGCGACCTTGGCGGCGGCCCGGGGGCCGGCGACCTCGGGCAGGAGGACCGTGAACTCGTCGCCGCCCATGCGCGCGACGGTGTCCTCGGCTCGCAGGCAGCTTTCGAGCCGGACCGTGACCGCTTGCAGCAGGCGGTCGCCGGCGGCATGCCCCAGCGTGTCGTTGATCTGCTTGAAGCGGTCCAGGTCCAGGAACAGCACGGCCGCCGTTCCCTGATTGCGCTCAGCGGCGGCCAGCGCCTGCCGCACCCGGTCATGGAACAGGGTGCGGTTGGGCAGCCCGGTCAGCGCGTCGTGGTGGGCCTGTT
>JAUJNC010000064.1 GCA_030446525.1 Armatimonadaceae bacterium | reverse complement strand
TGCGCCATGCCGGACAGCAGCGCCGCGGACCCAACAAAGACAGGCACAATTGTGTGTGAGGCGATGCCGTCGCGCAGGCCGAGTCGTAGGTCGTCGGGCGTAAGCGCGGACGCACCTCCTTCAAGGTACTTCTCGATCAGCTCGTCGTGTGTCACGGCGATCTTGTCGACCAGGGCGTCGCGCTGCGTCTCAAAGGTGGCAGCCATCTCTGCCGGGACATCCGCCTCGGTGAACGAGCCATCGTGCTTAGGGCTGTGCATCCAGGCACGCTCTTTCCGGAGGGAGACAAGGCCTTGGAAGTCGCGCTGAGCGCCAACCGGGATCTGCATGGGGATGACCGCCGCGTCGAGCCGCTCCTGGGCCTGGACAACGCAGCGATCGAAGTCGGCGTTTTCGCGGTCCATTTTATTGACGAAGAGTAGACAGGGAACTCCTGCCTTCAGCGCCGCCTGCCAAACCAGCTCCGTCCCGACCTCGACTCCTGCCGCCGCGTGCTCGAAGCCCATGGGGGCGCGCTACGGGCTGCGTCGCGCCCCGGCGAGGGCAGCACGTTCACCGTCCTGCTGCCCATCGCGCCTGCAAACGCGTGACGGTCTGGCGCAGCCGCTCCGTACGTCACGGCAGCAAAGATCAGCGCTGGTCGCGCACCGGGGCGTGTTCGGCGCGGGCGTAGAGGTCGGCCCACTCCGTGGAACCGTCGTCGGGGCGGACCTCCATGGTGACGCCGCGCTCCTGGACCGGCTGATTGCCGTGGAGGAAGTCGGCCCAGCATTGCGGGCGCATGCCCGCGTAGTGCATCACGCGGCCCCCGGGCCAGACGACCGAGAGGAGGAGGCGGGGCCTGGGAATCTCGTAGGGCGGCGCCATCTTGTAGCGGGCGAGCGCGTCCTCGTCGACCTCGATGCCCAGGCCGGGCGCGTCGGGGACCCTGGCGTAGCCGCCCGCTATCGTGAGCGGCGCCCGGAGCAGGTCGTCGGCGTAGTTGTTCAGGCAGTTGACGGCGGGCCACTGGGCCAGGGGGAGGACGGCCCCCAGGTGCAGCGACAGGGCGGTGGTCAGGCCCGTCCCGACCATCTGCAGCCAGAACGGCTTCTCGAAGGCGGCCGCGAGCGTGCCCTGCCGCAGGATGCCGGCGACGCCGCCCGCGACCACGAACCCGTCGCAGACCTCGTCCCGGACGGCGGTCGGGAACGGCGGGTTGCCGAAGTGGAGGGCGAGGGGCCGCGTCGTCTTCTGCCGCAGCTGGCGGTGGCCTTCGACGTCGCGCTGCAGGATGGGCGACTCGTAGATGGCGATGCGCTCCTCTTTGTCCAGTTCGGCCAGCACGGGGGCGGCGTTCCCGGCGTTCAGGAGCATGTCGTTCCAATCGAGGTCCAGGCGGAAATGGGGCGGCGTCACCTCGCGGATCGCCTCCACCTGCGCGTACACGTCCCACCAGGGCCGCGCCTTGATCTTGTAGGACGTGTAGCCCCGCGCCAGCGCCTCCCTGGCCTCCTCGGCGAACGCCTCGGGCGGCATGTCGATGTTCCACCACGAGATCGGACACCACTCGCGCACCCGCGGCAGATTGAAGAGACGGTAGGCGGGCACGCCGAGCGCCTTGCCGACCAGGTCGTAGAGCGCCATCTGCAGGCCCGCGCCGAGCGAGTCGTCGCCCAAAAAGTCGGCGGGGTTGCCGCCGCGCACCCGCTCGACGGCCGCGTCGGGCACGCGGCCCCAGGTGTAGTGCAGGATCGTCTCGCCGTAGCCGACGAGGTCCGGCGTGTCGGTCGTCAGGCGGACGACCTCGCTGATGCGCCACTGCCACACCTCGCGCGCGTTCCACTCCTGGCAGCGCGGCGTGAAGGGCACGTCCACGACGATGCGTTCGACCTCTTTGATGCGCAGGTTAGCAGGCATGTTGTTTGTACCTCACGGGAAGGTATTGTACGCGGGCGGCATGTATAAGCAGTGGCAGCAACATCCCAGGATTGGAAGGTAATCCGCCATGTCCACCGTCACTCTGACCGTTTCCAGCAAGAGCCGCAGCCAGTTGGTAGAAATAACCCGTCCGGTCGCGGACGCCATCGGCAAGAGCGGCGTCCGGGAGGGCGTTTGCTTTGTCTATGTCCCCCATACCACGGCCGCCGTCTGCATCAACGAGAACGCCGACCCGGACGTCCGCGCGGACGTGGAGGCGTTCCTCGGGCGCCTGATCCCCCAGAACTCCGGCTTCGCGCACGGTGAGGGGAACTCCGACGCGCATATCAAGAGCATTTTGACCGGGCCGTCCGTGACGATCTTCGTCGAAGGAGGGCGGCCGCTCCTGGGACGCTGGCAGGGCGTCTACCTGTGCGAGTTCGACGGCCCGCGCGCCCGTGAGGTTTGGGTCAAGATCCTCGAAGGTTAGGCCGTGAGGGCGACTCGGCAGGCCGCCCTCACGTTACCGGAGCTCATGCTTTGGCGGGCTCCAGGTCGGCGTTGCCCGCCCGCGTGGCGGCCTCTTCCGGCTCGCGGAAGGTCAGCCAGAACGCGACGCCGCAGACGATCGTCAGGATCGCCGGGATCAGAAAGACCATGGGCCAGTCCACCGGACCCGGGATCATCTGCGCGGGGTTGTTCGGGTCGGGAACGAAGGTCGTATAGTGGTCCTTCAGCTTGCCGCAGAACAGAGTGCCGAGCCAGTTCCCCAGTCCGAGCGTCACCAGGGTGAGCAGACTCTGGGCGCTGGCGCGGATGTCCTTGGGAGCCACCCGGTCCACATAGATCTGGGAGGTCACGAACACGAAGGCGAACCCGATCCCGTGGAACGTCAGCGAGGTGACCACGAGCCACAGCGGTTCCCCTAGCGAGAAGATGAGGTAGCGCAGCGGCCAGGCGAGTACGCCGATAACCAGCGTCTTGCGCATGCCGAGGTACTTCAAGGAGATCGGAAGAAAAACGGCAAGCGCGACGATCTCGGCGATCTGGCTCACACTTTTGGTGGTGGAAAGCCAGGCGTGCGGGATGCCGAGGTCCGCCAGAAACGGGGCCGACAAGACGTAGAAAAATTGGAATTCCGTCGAGACGACGAAGGAAATGAGCATGAACGCCGCGAAGCCGCGGACGGTCGCAAACAGCGCAAAAGCTCTGGTGAACGCCCAGGGGTTTTGCGCGTTCTTCGCCGGCGGCGTGTGCGGCAGCAGAAAAGCCACGACGGTCAGCAGTACGCCGAACAGCGCGGTGACATGCATCTCCTCAAAGGGCGCCCAGGTCCCTTTCGGCACCTCGGGCCGAGCTGTCAGATACCACGTCAGCACAAAAGCGGCGACGATCCAGCCGACCGTGCCCGCCGTTCGGATGACCGCGAAGTCTCGCTCTTGTTCGGTTTCGCTCCGCCCTTCCCCGCTCAGATGGTGGAAGGCGATGGAGTTGGTGATGCCCAGTGTGGGCGCATAGGCCAGCGACCAGACCCACATCCAGCCGATCAACCCGGAGATCGTCTGTTGCTGCGACATCATCCAGGCGGACGCGGCGCAGACGGCGGCCGCGATGCCGAGAAAGACCTGGCTCGGCATCAACCGATCCACCAACTGACCGCCGATGAAGGGGGTGATGATGCAAGCGAGCCACAGCACGCCGTACACCGCCCCTATCTGCGCCCCGGTCGCGTTCAGCCGGTCGCTCAACGTGGCCGCCAGGATGGGCGTCCACGCGCCCCAGACCGCGTACTCCAGGAACATCATCGCCCCCAGCAGCACGCGCACTCGCATGCTCATAAGAACTGCTCCTCGTGTTGTATCTAAGCCTATGTGAAGAGTAGCCGATACCTGCCGCGTTCGGCGCAGCGACGGGTTGGGCTGCCGAGCCTACCGTCAACAGCTAAAGACCGCTGCCTGCCTGCGACGCTCGGGAAATCTCCAGACGGGCTAAATCAAGGACCGCTCCCGTATGAATGAGAAAGTCCATGCCCAACAATCCCCTCTATCTCAAACCTGTAGACGTATCTTCATTGGCCTTGCCGGATGCCGAGCCATCTGTGCTCCGGGATATCGAGCGTTTCGCGGCTGGTATGGAAGACATACAGTTCGCGCTTTGGAGCTTCCCGATGAAGTTGGCTATAACGCTTCATGGCCTGAGCAGAGTCGGAAAAGGAGTCCACTACGGCCAGTTGTTCCAGGATGCGTTTGCTGGATTCGCTGCGAGCTTTTATGGCTTCGACTAAGAGCCACTGCTGAGGATAGTGATAACGGACTTCTTGCCATCTCATTTTGAAACTCCGGCGCGGTAGGCGCGCTCGTTCGTCAGATCATGACAGCGGTCCAACGACCAAACTCAGCCGCTTGCGGAGGCGTAGGGAGGAACGACCGAAGCTGTAGCAAGTCGGCTGCAGTGCCTGGTTGTGCTGGGTCAGACTGTGCTTTAATTCTCCTTATCCATCATCTGCAAGATTGGGATTACAGGTGATGGTATGGGATTCTCGGCATTTGGGTTCTTCAATACCTCTCCATCCATCTTTACCCCACTTATAGAACGCGAAATTCTAAATAGGACAACGGCGCTAATTCGGGTATTGATTCCGGGTTGCAGCCGTCTCTGGATCAACGGACACCAATATGTATAATCCCGACCAATAGAGGACACATCCAGGAAAATAACTCCTGGCTGATCCGAAGGCAATTGAGCCGTTTCCGTTTCGAGAACTTCTTGAGCAGCTTCGTCCGAAATTCGTAGACACGCGCTTCCCATACTTCCCTTAGCCGAGTTAAAGCTAGTGGCAAATAATCTCGGCTCTGGCACTAACTGTGACATATATTCGTCGTGATCAACAGCGATACTCTCAAGAGAATCAGTATAAAATACTGCTAAATCATCCAGCCGGCTATGGTGAGGATTAATAGTGCCCAGCCAAGAAATCAGCTTTTCCAATTCGTGATCGTTTGGGGTTCGGAGGATTGCCACCTTGCCATGCAGCCCCGGCGTGGCTTCCCTGGCAGCTTCGGCTACTCCACGGAGGATCTTTACTCCACGCTGGCGCACTTTCGACAAACCTCGTCGCGATATCTCAGCGTAGATTCAGTTTTCGTTGTCGAGAACCCGAAACCGACAATCACCAACACGGTTCCTGATCAGAGGAAACAGTTCAACCACCGCTCCATGACGGAGCAGATGTGCGAGCACATGCACCTCTGATGCGACGCCGTGTGCGTTGATACCTTTCCTCCATCGCTTTAGCAACTCATTAGAGCGATCCAACGTTCGCACTAACAGCCAGTCTTTCCAAATGGAGGTAATGTAGAGAACAAGTACTGGGCTCCGGATCCCTTGGAAACAGGCTTCTATCCACTGCTTCCCAAAGAGCGATGCGAAACCATCAAAAGCCTCCACTGCACTCTCTATTTGAGCCGTGGACAACTGATCAACCGATAGATGTTTTATTTTCGATTCTGAATAGTCCATGTATGAAAACGTGCTTTTACCACGGTGTTGAAGCCGTCTCGGTTATCGGTACTTTGTTGACTGTGGCTTGCCCTAGGTTTGGCACGCTCATTAGGTTGCTTGCTTTCCGTCGCTGTCCCCGCACGAAATAGGGCAGGTGATCCGAAGTCAACAAAGTACCATTATGAGCAGCACAACGACACAAGCTCATGGGCGCGAAGGTGCTGAACAGGAGCGAAGCAAGCTACCGGCGGCATTGGCGTCCCCTGCAGCGCCTGGTTGGCCGGCTACGCCTCTGGACTGCGAGACAGATTCGCCACGCAAGCTGCTATGTCCTGATATTTTGCCACGCATGGCTTGAGCGTCAGCAGGCTGGCAAGGCTGATAGTCTTCTGCTTTGGGAACCGCTCGTCCAGCATGGCAGCCCGAACGATGTAGAACTCCCACTGGCGCACGTTGAGCGGGTCCACTGTGCTTTTGTCCTTGTGACTGAGCACGCAGAAAACGTAGATGTCGGCTTGCCGCTTCAACTCATCGGAGAGCAAGTTGGTGCTCGCGTCCCACAGCCGCGTTGGGCGAATGCCAAACAAGATAGTCGAGAGCTTCTTGTGAAACCAGGACTGAAGGTAAGCCGCTGACTTGACTTCAACTTTCACGCCTTCGTGTGTCCGCAAATCAAAGGGGTCCCACTCGGCGCGAATGCCATCAGCCACGCCAAGAGCCGTAGCAACGATGAACTCGGCCAGTATGCCGCGCGTGGCGTTGCTCACCAAATCAGACGTGGACCAGCGCCAAAAATCGAGCAATGTTGAGCCGAGCGGTTGAGAGTTGTCATGCAGTGGTTCGTCGCCTGCCTTCCGGGTGACGGTGAGCGCCGCAAATCCTTGTTCTTGCTCAGTCATCGTACTCCAACTTCGCGGTGGTGTGACAGTGCGGCCCAACATCTATTTTACTGCAGAAGCGCGCTGTAGGCGTTGTAGGTCGGTCGCACACCCGCGGTAAAGCGTGATGTAGGCGCTGTTTTTCTACCACAGTTGTGCGGGTTTCTGCCGGCCAGACGCGCGCTTTACCGCGCCGCTGGGTACAATCTCCGCTGGAGAAAAGCCCCCCAAGGAGAGCACATGTATCCCGTCGCTCAGATTCAAGAGCAGGCGCGCGAAATCCTCCGCCGCAGACACAGGAGCATCCGCACCGAGGAGGTCTACCTGCAACGCATCCAGCAGTCCCTCCTGTTTCACGGCGAGCGGCACCCGAGCCTGCGGGGGCCTGCCCAGATACGCGCCTACCTCTCGCACCTGGCCGTGGAAGGGCAGGTGGCCGCCTCGACGCAGAACGTGGCCCTGCATGCCCTGGTGTTGCTCTACCGCGATGTGCTTCAGGTGGACCTACCCCCCGGCAGCCTGGAGAACATCGAGCGGGCAAAGCGCCCCCAGCGCCTGCCCGTCGCCTTCACCCGCGCCGAGGTCACGGCGCTGCTCGCCCAGCGGGAAGGCACGCCGCACCGGATGGCCAGCCTCCTGTAGGGTGCGGGGCTGCGCCCGATGGAGTGCGTGGCCTGCGCGTCAAGGACGTGGATTTCCAACAGAGCCAGATCACCGTGCGCGACGGCAAGGGACAGAAGGACCGGGTGACGATGCTGCCGCGCAGCCTGGCCGACCCGCTCGAGCGGCAACGGGAGCGGGCGCGGGTGCTGTTCGAGCGAGACCTGGCCGCGGGGCGCGTCCGCAGTCCGCGCTGAGGCGCGCTCGCGCAACGGGAGCGGACTGGGCGCCCTTGACGACCCGCGGTCTCGGCCGCTGGGCAGGGCATCACCCGACACCGTAGCCATAGCCCGAACCGGATAAAGATACCGACTCCCTCTGACCTCGGTATACCACGCCGGCAACCAGCCGTACGAATAAGCAGTGCCACCTGACGGACTGAACTCAGGGGCGCGAAGAGCTTGAGCTTGCGCGGAGCAAGCCACCGGCGAGCCCCTCGACAACGTTCGACACAAGCCATCCCTTCGCCTGCTTCGCTACCAACTTGGCTCTCGTCAAGCGAGCGGCCCGACTATCTATTCCGCTGCAGCGGCCACGGTAGGACACGCCTCTGCGGTGTTTGCCACAAAAGTAGGCCTTTAGCGGACGCGCAGCCTGCGGATTCCGGTGCTCTGGCCCAGCACCAGCCGCTGCAGGCCCACCGCCGGCCGGCTCCAAAGGTACTCGACCAGGGCGATCATCAGCCCCATCAGGAAGCCCAACAACGCCGCGCCGAGGAGCCGGCCGGCGACGTCGGCGAAGGCGCTGGCCGCGCCCAGGAAGCCGACGGCGCCGAGGGCACCCCCGATCGCCCCGCCCAGGAGGGCGCGATCGGGGGGGAGGTTGGGCACGAAGAACGCCCTGCCGCGGCCCAGCAGGGCGCCCAAAACCACCCAGGCGAGGACCCTCCCCCGGACCAGGAGCGTCGGCGCCCGGGCGGCGACGGCGCAGACGCCCTCGCCCACCGCCCCCGCCGCCGTGCCGGCGAGGAGGCTGCCGACGGCGATGGCGGCGGCATGGCCGGGGAGGAGTGGGCGCCCGCCGTAGTGGTTCTGGGCCGCGACGAGGGCGAGCGCGAGCCCCAGTCAGGAGCGCCGTCCAGCCGGCGCTGCGCAGGAGCCGATAGGCCAAGCCGTGGCGGGCGCCCGCGGGCGCCAACTCCATCGAAGCGGTGTGTCGAGCGCTCTTTCCGCTTTCGAAGGCTTCGGCGAAGTGGCCGGCGGTGGTGGGAAGACGAGCGCCGGGTTGCCGGTGAGGCTCGTCCAGGTGCCTGATATCGGCGTCGCGCGTCGCGACCACCACCAGGGGGATCCCCGCGCCCCGGCTCGCCCGCGCCGCGTCCAGGGCCTCCGCCTGGGAGTCCGGCCGCCCGTCGGTGAACAGGAGAATGCTCCGCGCCGCGCCCGCCCGCGCAGGGCGTCCAGCGCCGTTTGGAGGCCCTGGCCCGTGGCCGTGCTCCCGGAATAGCGGTCCAGCCCCGCGATCGCTCGCTCCAGCGCCGGGAGGTCGCTGGTGAGGGGCGCGACCACGCTGGCGTCGCTGGCGAACTGCACCACCGCGACCCGGCCGGCGCGCAGATCCTGGCGCCGGACGAACTCCCCCGGCCGCGGCCTGGACGCCCGCCGCGCTTCCCGTCCTGCCGCATCGAGCCGGAGCAGTCGATCACCAGGCAGACGGCGCGCCGTGGCGCCGCCGGCGCCGGGAGCAGCCGCAGAAACGCCGCGCTCCCGAGCAGCGCGCCGGCGAGGCAACCGGCGGCGCCGAGCAGCCCGAGCCGCCGGACTATCTTCCTGCGCTCCGCGGGGCGATCGGCCCTCACGGCGCTCCCGTCCCCCCCTCACCGCCTGACCGTTGGCGGGAGGAACGGATTCGTGCCCCGCGGCGGGCGCCGTGTTCGCGGGGGAGCCGGACGCCGCGGGCTCCAAACTTTCTGAAATGCCGCCCGGGGGCTGCCCTGCTCGGCCGGATCGTCCGGGAGCGGCTCGCGGTTCCGGATGAGATCCTCGATGAACAGGTCGAGCAGCTTCCGCTCGGCGACGGCCGCCTCGCGCGCCCGATCGCGCCGCTGCTTGGTGGCCTCATCGAGCCCGCGGGGCCGCGGTCCCGCTGCTCCTGCAGGGATGTCGGGACGCGCGTCGATCTGGCCGAGCCCCTGCTCGAGCCGGCGACGGTGGGCGCGCGGCCATCGCCGCCTGGAAGGGCGCTCCCACGGCGCTCGTCCACCCAGGTTTTCTGCAGGTGCAGCAGCCACGCTTCCCGGTGCCGCAGGCTCGCTGTCGTTCCAGGCGGTGACCGCTTTGTAGGCGAGGTACGGGCCCGAGATCAGGGTGCCGATGAGCAGGTAGACCCCGAACGGCATCAGGGGCACGTCGAGCGCGGTGTTGCCCAGACGCTGCGCCTCCGCCAGGTACTGGCGGTGCAGGCTCCCGGATGCCCAGCGCTTCGGTGGCGACCTCCGCGGCGCCCAGGATGCCGACCGCGACCAGGCCGAAGACGGCCATCCCCGCCGTCCCGCGGAGCCAGGGGTATCCCTCCCGACGCTGCTCCAGGCTCCGCGCCAGCCCGTGGAACGTCATCCCCACCAGGAACTGCCCAGAAGGTAGACGATGACGAAGCCCAGAAGGCCGGCCAGGCCGAGCGGCGCGCCCGGTCGCGCGCGCTGCAGGTCGACGAGGGACAGCAGGCCGGTCAGGGTCCACCATGGTCAGCGCCAGGATCAGCCCCGATGCGAGCGGCGCGAGCCACCGGACGGGCAGGGCCAGCGGGCTCGCGGAGCAACTGGCCCACGCGGTTTCCGGGGTGGGTAACCGGCCCCAGGCCGTGCTCGCCGGCCAGGCTCGTCCAGGGGTCGGGACGCTGTCGTAGAGGGCGCGCTCGACGCGTTCGGGGACCGGATCGCAGGCCAGGCCGGCCCCGCTCGCCGCCTGTTCGAACTCCGTCCGGGCCGCTTCCCGCTCCCGCTCCAGCGCTTCCCGCTGCCCCCGCAGCGCCTCGATCCGCTGCTCGATCTGCGGCCGGCTCTGCTCGGCCGCCTGCCAGAGCCGTTCGAGCCTGCCGGGACGCGTCGCGCTCCAGGGCCAGGAACTCGCCCATGGCGGCGCGCGCACGCGTGTGGTATTTCCAGAGCGCCAGCCAGAAGCTCAGCCGCTGGCCGGGCAGGCTCCTTCCCGAGCGCGTCCAGCAGGCTCCTCGGGGCGCACGCCGCCCGGAAGGCCTTCCTCAAGGGGGATGGGGGGGTCCAGCCACGTCACGTCCCCTTGGGAACGTTCCACCAGAACGTGGCCGGCGATGCCCCCGCCGGGGTCTGCGCCGGCTCCTCCGGCAGCGTCCCCTTGCTGAATCGGAGGCTCCCGATCGCTCATTCTTTATTCTCCTTTACTGCCGCTTTCTGTTACTCGGGGCTGCCGGCTTTGAAGCCGCTCTCGGAACCGGTCCAGACCGGCCTGGGTGTCGAACGGGCCGCTGCAGATCAGCCGGTCGTCGAGCGCCGCGAACGCTTGCCGCGCCTGGCCCCGGGCGTCGACGCCGGAGCCGGGGTCCGCCGGCAGGCCGGCGACCCAGACCGCCGCCAGGTGGGGCAGGTTCGGCCAGCTCTTTGACCGCCCGCCGCGTGGCCGCCGGATCGGTGTCCTCGCCATCCCAGAGGAGCATGATCGCCACACCTTCGCCCCGCTCCCCGGCCTGTTTTGCCGCCTCCAGATTGCGGCTCAGCACCTCGGCCGGGCTGGTCCCCGGCCGCGACGTCCGGGACCGCTGGATCCGGTCCAGCAGGGGCCACAGCTCACGCACGACCAGGGGTTTGCCCTGGTAGAGTTCCCAGGCCTCCTGCCCGAACGCCCAGAACGTCAGCTGGGAATCGGGCGGCAAGACGCGGGAGAAGGTCGCCTCGACGGCGCCCAGGTTCGCCCGCTTCTCCTCCGCGCCCATGCTGCCCGAGATGTCGCAGTCCACGAGCAGCCGGAACCCCGGCGCAGGCGCGGGGTTCGCGCCCGACGTGGCCCGGTTCCAGATCAAGAAGCCGACGGCGGCGAGGGCGATCAGCGCTGCCGCCATTGCCCAGCCGGGTAAGGGTAAATCCGCCTGTGAATCGCCGCGCGTCGCCCAGGGGCGGTTCGGCTGAGGTCGCATCCTGTTCTCCTTCGCTGCTGGATGGGGACGCAGCAGCCGCGCTTCTGGCTCCGTCATCCGGCGGGACAGCGGGCTGATCGCGCGGGGGGTTTCCAAACGGGTCTACCAGAGCTACGCGGGAAAAGCCGGTGTTTGTTCCTGGCGGGGATTTTGTCGCGCCCGCCCGATCGCCCTTGCCGCGGGCGCCGCTGACGTGCTACAATCTGCCCATGCCGACAGACCTTGAGATCGCCCACGCCGCGAAGCCGCGCCCCATCGCCGAGATCGGCGACCAGCTCGGGCTCCTGCCCGACGAGGTCGAGCTCTACGGGAAGCTGAAAGCCAAGATCAGCCTCGACGTGCTCCACCGACTGCGGGACAGGCCCAACGGAAAGCTGGTGCTGGTAGCCGCGATCACGCCCACGCCCGCCGGGGAGGGCAAGACGACCGTTACCATCGGGCTGGCGCAGGGGCTGAACCGGGTGGGGACGCGCACGGTCGCCGCGCTGCGCGAGCCGTCGCTGGGGCCGGTCTTCGGCCAGAAGGGCGGCGCGACCGGCGGCGGGCACTCGCAGGTCCTCCCGATGGAGGACATCAACCTGCACTTCAACGGCGACCTGCACGCCATCACGTCGGCGAACAACCTGCTGGCCGCCCTGCTCGACAACCACCTCCAGTTCGGCAACGCGCTCGGCATTGAGCCGCGCACCGTCACCTGGAAGCGCTGCCTGGACATGAACGACCGCGCCCTGCGCGACATCGTGACCGGCCTGGGCGGGAAAAGCGAGGGCGTCCCGCGCGAAACCGGCTTCGAGATCACCGCGGCTTCGGAGGTCATGGCGATTTTGTGCCTGGCCGAATCGGTGGACGATCTGAAGGCGCGTCTGGCGCGCATCGTGGTCGGCACGAACGCGGGCAACGAGCCGGTCACGGCGGGACAGCTCCAGGCGACCGGCGCGATGGCCGTGCTGCTCAAAGATGCGCTCAAGCCCAACCTGGTGCAGACGCTGGAAGGCACGCCCGCCCTGGTACACGGCGGTCCCTTCGCCAACATCGCCCACGGCTGCAACTCCGTCCTCGCCACGCGCCTGGCGCTCAAGCTCGGGGACGTCTGCGTGACCGAGGCGGGGTTCGGGGCCGACCTGGGGGCGGAGAAGTTCCTCGACATCAAGATGCGCAGCGCCGGCCTCGCCCCGGACGCCGTGGTCCTGGTCGCCACGCTGCGGGCCCTGAAGATGCACGGCGGCGTCGCCCTCGCGGACCTGCGGGAGGAGAACGCAGCGGCCGTCGAGGCCGGGTTCGCCAACCTGGCCAGGCACGCCGAGAACCTGCACAAGTTCGGCGTCCCGGTGGTGGTCGCCATCAACCGGTTCGCGACCGATACCGGGGCCGAAATCGATGCCCTGCGCCGCCTGTGCGCCGGGCAGAACCTGCCCGTCGCCCTTGCCGATGTTTGGGGCGCGGGCGGCGCGGGCACGGAAGATCTGGCGCGCCAGGTGCTGCGCACGCTCGAAACACCCGGCGCGTTCCGCCCGCTCTACCCGGACAAGAGCAGCCCGCGCCAGAAGATCGAAACCGTCGCCCGGGAGATCTACCGCGCCGAGCGCGTGGACTTCCTGCCGGCCGCGGCCGCGCGCCTGTCGTGGCTGCGCAGGCATGGCTACAACCACCTGCCGGTCTGCATCGCCAAGACCCAGTACTCGTTCTCCGACAGCCCGGACCTCCGGGGCGCCCCCGCCGGCCACACGCTCACCATCCGCGACGTCAAGCTCTCGGCGGGCGCGGGCTTCATCGTCGCCTACGCCGGCACGCTGCTGACCATGCCGGGCCTCCCGCGCCACCCGGCCGCCTTTGACATCGACCTCGGGGCGGACCGCACGGTGACCGGATTGTTTTAGCCCGCACCCCGCACAGGTTCCCATGGCGATCCACGTCGGCACGTCGGGCTGGAGCTATGACCACTGGCAGGGGGTGCTCTACCCGCACGGCACGCCCGCGGGGGGCCGGCTCGACCACTACCTGGGGCGTTACCAGACCGTCGAGGTGAACAGCACCTACTACCGCTGGCCCGCGGACGCCACGTTCGCCCGCTGGCACCAACGCCTGCCGGACGGGTTTCTTATGACCGTGAAGGCGCCGCGCGGCCTTACCCACGGCAGGCGCCTGTATGCGCCGGAAGGCTGGCTGGCGCGGATGTGCCCGGGCCTGCGCCATCTGGGCCGCAAGCGGGGCGTGCTGCTCGTGCAGCTGCCGCCGCAGTTCCCCCACGATCAGGCGCGCCTCCAATACTTCCTGCGTCAGGTGCCGCCGTGGCTGAAGGTGGCCGTGGAGTTCCGGCACCCGAGCTGGCACCGGGAGGAGGTGTGGGCGCTTCTGGAGCAGAGCGGCGCCGCCTACTGCGTGATGAGCGGGGCGCACCTGCCGTGCGTGCTGCGGGCGACGGCGCCGTTCGTGTACGCGCGCCTGCACGGCCCCGACCGCCACCACCTGTACGCCGGCTCCTACCCCGACGACGACCTGCGCTGGTGGGCGGACCGCGTCCGCGAATGGGACGCGATGGGCCGCGACGTCTTCGTCTATTTCAACAACGACGGCGGCGGCAACGCGGTCCGGAATGCCGACACGCTCCGGTGGCTGCTGGGCGCCTGACGCCTCGCCCGTGAGCGGCACACGGGCAGTCCGGGTTCGGGCGTAAAGCCTTGTCATACAATCCCGGTGGTTATGATCCCCTCGTTGTATCTATCTACAGATTCCATTCGTTTTTTGTTTCGCCTGTTGCTGCCGCAGGGTAACTTCCCCCGTGTCTACGGACGAACAAAGAAGAGGAGCGACGACGATGCACATCATCCCGACCAGGGCGCATGGCATAGCGGCATGTAGACCCCGTCGGCCCGATGGCCTGTCATTGGCTGCCACGGGCCGCCGGGCCGAAGGAAGGGCAGGATGACGGATTCCGAACAGACACGGGGAACCAGCGGGCTGACCCGGCTGGTGCTAACGCTGGCGGCGGTGCTGCTGACGCTGCTCATCGCCGGGATGCTGGCCGCCGCGGGTTTCTATCTCGCCAGGAACGATTATTTTGCCCGCACCTATGCGCTGACGGTGCGCTGCCCGGACGCATTGGGTCTGGACGCGGGCGCTCCGGTGACGCTCAAAGGCGTACGCATCGGCTCCGTCGCCCGACCGGCGCTGAGCGGGCGGGAGGTTTATCTCCCGCTGAAGATCCGGGATAGGTACAAGATCCCGCGCGGCTCCCGCTTCCTCATCACGCCGGCGATGCTCACCCTGCCCGGCGGCGTCCAGGTGGTTCCACCCGGCGATGCCGGGCAGACCGCCGGGACCATCCCGCCGCGCACGACGGGCCTGGTCGGCGAGGTCCGGGTCGATCCCCTGTCCTCCCTCGAGCAGGCGGCCGGCCTGCTCCGACAGATGGAGCAGACCGTGGCGAAAACCGACCGCCTCCTGAACGAGACCACCCGGATGGCCCACAGCGCCGGCACTCTGATGGCGGACGAACGCCTGCAAAGGGACGTGCGCCAGACCGCCGCCAGCCTGAGCGCGGTGTCCGCGAACAGCCGGGAGATGACCGAGGAGTTAAGCGCCCTGGTCGGGCAGGCCCGGCCCCGCTCGCTGGCCGCGCTCTCGAACATGACGGCGGTGACCGCCGACGCCCGGAAGATGACGGCGGCGGCCTCCCGACTGACGACGGGGAGCGGGGGCTTGCTGGCCAAAGGGCAGCTCGCGAAAAGCTTCGCCGACACCCTGGCCAGCTTCAAGGCGAGCACGGACAACATGAAGGAGCTTACGGGCAAGCTGAATGCGCTCGCCACGACCACGCAGAAATTCGCAGGCAACCCTGCGGTCCAGAAGGATGTCGCACAGACCCTGCGCAACGTGCAGGAGATCAGCGACACGTCCAAGACGCTGCTGGACAAGCTGAACGAGGCGCCTACCCCGAAGCCCTGACGCAACGGCGACCCGCCGAAGCGGCTGTCGAGTTACGGGATGCGCCTAAGGCCGGATCGCCCGGTAGAAGTCGCCCATGCGATCCAGCTTTTCCTTCTGGCCCTGGAGCGAGTTCCAGGCGAATACCAGGACGCCGGTCGCGGGGGCGCGCGTGCCGTGGTCCAGGACTGCAGGCACCTGGGCGGGCGGGACGGGCTCCCCCCAGTCCGAAAGCTGCACGATGGGCCAGATCTTGTGCCGCTCGCCCGGCGTCCCTCGGACCCCCAGGTGGCGCCCCAGCCAGGCCGTCTGCCGCGAAATCCACGTCGGGTCGCCGGCATGGCCGAAGCGTGCGTGGTAGGGCATGGTGCTGAACACGTCCAGGTACGGCGCCTGCGCCTTCAGATCGACGGCGAGCTTTCGCCGCAGCGCCCCGCCGAACTCGGCGTCCGTCCACGGGCAGTGGAAGGTGCCGAGCAGCGCCGCCGGCCGTGTCTGATCCACGATCGTGCGGAACTCGCGCACCCAATCCGTGAAAACGTCGCAGCGCCACGAGACCCACCTGTCGTTGTACCGGCCGAGCAGCAGCCGGGCCAGCTCCGGTGCGGGCTTGCGGGGCAGCTCCGTGTTCGTTTCGCGCGCGAACCGGGCCAGGCAGCGCTCGCAGAAGCAGGTGTCAGGGAGGTTCGGGGTGGCCTGCTCCCAGCTCGCGTGGCTGTGGTGGTAGTCCAGCCAGATCCCGTCGAGGGGGTAGCCCTTCAGGACGCTGCGGAACGCTTCCATGCGCTCCGTGCGGTAGCCCTCGTGCGTCGGGCAAACCCCCTGCCAGCCGTCGGGCGGCGGGCAGGGGGCGCCGTCCACGCCGACCGGGGCCGCGTCCGGGTGCTCCTTGACGTAGCGAGCCTGGTGCATCGTGTTGAACTCGGCGAATATCCGGGCGCCATGCTTTTTGAGCAGCGCCACCCGCTCGTCGTTGATGCTATCGGAGCCCAGGAAGACCGCGTTTACCCCGTAGTCCTCCAGCGTCTTGCCACCATCGAACAGCCGGGTAGGCACGCCCCCGTAGATGCCGCGGACCGTGACGTGCGGCCGCTCTTCGCCGGGGAATCCGGCGACGTTCCTTTGTTTCAAGGCGGCAGAAAGACGGCGCAGCATGACGTATACCTCGCGTTCGGCGCTTGATACCCTTCCGACACGCGCCACCCTGCTGCGGTTGCACGTGACGGTGGCAGTGCTACCTTCGGCAAGCCGTAACGGGCGCCGCTTTTTTCTTCCTCTGAACCGCTGCTCCCGTAAAGCAAGACCCTGCCCCCGAGCGATAAAGATGCGGGTGGCGCCTGCCACACGCCTGCGGAGAAAGGGACAGGGGATGATCGACGACGGGTGGGACGAAGACGAGGCGTACCTGGACGCCCTCGAAGAGCAGGAAGAGACCTTCCGGCCCATCAAGCCCCGGCCCCGGGACCGGCGCCGCTTCGACGTCGCCCAGGTCGCGGAGGCGGCCGGCCTGGAGGCGGGTTTCCAGACCACCTACAAGCCCGGCCGGCACGAGGCGGGCTGGCTGCTGTCCTCGCTGCGCCCCTTCTACGAGCAGAACCTCATCGCGGACGTGCTCTTCCCGGTCAAAGGCGGCAAGGAGGCCAGCGTCTACTGCTGCGCGGCCGACCCCGCCACCGGCGCGGGACTGCTGGCGGCCAAGGTGTACCGGCCCCGCCCGTTCCGCAGCCTGCGCAACGACAAGCTGTACCGGGAGGGGCGGCCGGTGCTCACCGCCGAGGGGAGTGCCGTCAAGACGAGCGACCACCGCATCATGCGGGCGCTGGGCAAGAAGACCGACTTCGGCGTCCAGGTCCAGCACACGTCGTGGCTGATGCACGAGTACACGACCCTGGGGCGCCTTCATCACGCGGGCGCTTCCGTGCCCCGGCCGCTTGCCGCCGGCGAGAACGCCGTCCTCATGAGCTACGTGGGGGACGCGCACGGCGCGGCGCCCCCCCTGAGCGAGGTCCGGCTGGATCCGGACGAGGCCGAGTCGCTTTTCACGGAGGTGCTGCGGAACGTGGAGCTGATGCTGCAGGAGGGCGTCATCCACGGCGACCTGTCCGCCTACAACATCCTCTACTGGCAGGGCGGTGTCACCCTCATCGACTTCCCGCAGGTGAGCGACCCGCACGCCAACCAGAGCGCCCGCTTCCTCCTGGGCCGTGACATCGCCCGCGTGTGCGACTATTTCGCGCGGCAGGGGGTGCGCCGCGATCCCGGCGCCCTGCTGCGCGACCTGTGGTCCCGCCATGTCGAGGCGGGCGCGGAGGCGCGGTACCCCTGAAGCGGCGGCGCGTAGGCTCCGCTTTCCTTCGTTGGCCCGCCCGCCCTCCTCGAAGGTCCCGTCTACAAAGTTCGCAGGTAACGGAAGCTGGCGAACACGGCGGCGAAGAGGCTGACCATAACGACCACCGTGCACGCCAGGTTGTAGGCCAGAAGGCTGTCCCCGATCCCCGGCACGAAGAAGAACAGGAGCGCCGCAGCCGTGTTAACAATCCCCGCCCGCAGCAGCATGCGTCCGCTGTACGCGTTGGCTTCGTACCATACCGTCTCGTCGCTCAATGTCTTGGGCGTCCGGAAGCCGTATATCGCGTTGGGGCCGACGCGCCGCTGGATCATCGGGATGGAGAGACCCACCAGCAGCAGTCCCGTGAACACGAACGTGATCATGAGCCATAACACCGAACCGTCCATATCCTCCTCCTCGCACACCGCCGTTAAGAAAGACCTTCCCGGGGGCCAAAGGTTGCGCCGCCCATGATCCGCTCATCGGCCCGTTCGAAGTCGATGTGGCCGCTGTCCGGGTCCGTCGCAATCAGGCGCACCCGGACCCGGTCGGCGACGTCCATGTCCCGCTCGCCGCGCACGACGCGGCCTTCGACGGGCGGCGCGACGGTCCGCACATAGGTCCCTTTGGCCGACGCTCCCGTCACGATGGCGTCGAAGACCTCGCCGAGGCGCCCGCCGAAAAGCACGGCGGCGGCGACCTTGCGCATCAGCCGTTCGACCTTGCGCGCCGCGTTCTCCCGCTCGGTGCAGCGCTGCGCCATAGCGGCGAGCTCGTCCCCGGTGTAGGGGGAGGGCTCCTGCCGGACCAGCGCCTTCAGCAGGCGCTGGGTCACCAGGTCCGCGTAGCGCCGGTTGGGCGCCGTCGAGTGCGTGTAGCCGGGTACAGCCAGGCCGAAATGCCCCTCGCCCCGGCTGCCGGGCCGCACGACCGAGTACCGTCCGGGCCCGAGCAGCTTCACGACCGAGAGCGACAGGTCGGCGTAGTTCCCCGGGTCTGCCGCCTTGCGCCGCGCCAGAAAGTCGGCCAGCGCGGGCGCGTCCGGCTCGGGCGGCAGCGCCTCGCCCAGCCGCCCGGCGATCGCCACGATGCGCGGCCACCGCTCCGGCTCCCGCACCACGCGCTGGATGCGCGCCTGCCCGCTGCTTTCGAGGAGATCCGCCATCGCCGTGTTCGCCGCGATCATGAAGTTCTCGATGAGGTGGCGCGCCCGGTTCTTGCGGGGGACGGCAAGGCCCACCACCCGCCCGTCCTCGACCACGGGCCGGGCTTCGATGGTCTCGAAGTCGAGCGCACCGCTCCGCTTGCGCTGCGCGTCCAGCCGCAGGGCGGCTTCCTCCTGCAGGCGGATCTGCGCCGCCAGCCCGGGGACGCCCGCGACCTCGGGGGGCGCCGGCGTCGCGCCCTCGAGCCAGGCGCCCACGGACTCGTAGGTGAGCCTGGCGTGGTTGCGCACGAGGGCCGGGTGCGCGGCGTTCGCCACCGTGGTGCCGTCATCCCGGACCGTCATGTCCAGCACGACGGCGCGCCGATCCTCGCCCCCCAGCAGCGAGGTGAATCCGGCCGACAGCGCGTCGGCCAGCATCGGGAACGTCGCCACGCCCGCGTACACCGACGTCGTGTTCCAGGCCGCATGGCCGTCGATCTGCGAGCCCCGGGGCACGAGAGCGTCGACGTCCGCGATCCCGACCAGGACGCGGATCGCGCCGCCGGGCAGGCGCTCGGCGAACTCCACCTGGTCCAGGTCGCGGGATTCGGGGTTGTCTATGGACGACCACAACAGCGGGCGCAGGTCGCGCAGCGACGGCCCGGACAACGGTGCGGGCCAGTTTTCCGCGATCGCCCGCAGGCTCGCGGTCGGCTGCCGGCGGCGTGTCCGGCGTGAAACCGGCGTCCGTCATGGCCCGGCGCGCGCGGGCGCGCAGATCCGGCCCGGAAGGGAGTGGGTCGTCATTGGCGTTTCTCAGGAGACCGGGGCGGCTAATAACCGCCGTTTTTGTCGACCTGGTTACGGAGCGGCTCGCCGCTGCCAGCGCCCCGCCTGCTCCGCCACCAGGCGGGCGAAGCGCTGCCAGTAGCGGGGGCTGACCCCGCCGACGTGGGGCGTGACGATGCAGTTGGGCAGGCCCCAGAACGGCGAGTCCGGCGGGAGGAGCTCGTCGGCGAAGACGTCCGGCCCGCGCCGGCGATCCAGCGGTTCTGCAGCGCCTGGAGCAGGCGCGGCTGGTCGACGAGCCCGCCGCGGCCGATGTTGAAGACGTAGGCGCTCTTCCGGATGATCTCGATCTCGTCCTCGCCGAAGATCATCCGGGTGTCCGGCGTCAGCGGCAGCGCCCAGGACCAGGAAGTCGGAGGCCAGGATCAGGTCGTGGTAGCGGATATGGGGAGGAGCACGTCGATGCCGGGAGCGGGCTTGCTCGCGCGTCGCGGCGCAGGCCGACGGTGCGCATCCCGAACGCCTGGCAGCGGGCGCCGATCGCCTGCCCGATCGTGCCCGCACCCTGATGCCCATCGTCTTCCCTTCCAGGCTCGAACAGGGCGTCGGCGATGGCGTCCCGCGCGGACCAGTCATGGGCCTGCTGCGCGCGCAAGGACGCAGGGAGGCCGCGCGCGAAGGCGAACAGGAGGGCCAGGACATGCTCGGAGCAGGGGACGGCGTGGATGCCCGACGACGTGGCGATCTGCACGCCGCCTTCGAACAGCTCCGGGGTCAGCTTGCCGTCCACGCCCGCGCTCCAGAACTGTATCCACCGGAGCGAGGCGGCATGAGCGCGCACCGCGCCGGGCAGCGACCCGCACAGGAGCGCGTCCGCCTCGGCCACGGCGGCAAGATCGGGATCCTGGGGGTCCGTCATCGAGAGCCGCACCGCGCCGCCGAAAGGGGCGAGGGCGTCCTGCAGCCCTTCGCGGAGGGCGCCGTCCGTGGACAGGCAGACCAGGTGCAGGGGCCGGGACGCTCGGGCATCGGGCATGGCGCGGTCACTCCTGGGAACGGATGAGGTCTTTGGACGGGGCGACCTGGTGCGGCTCGACGATGACGCCCGCCGCGCCCGCGGCGACCGCGAGCGGGATGCCGGTTTCCGGGTCGTCGGGGAGCCACGCGCGCAGCGGCCGGCAGGACGTTCTCCGGATCGGCGCCGACCAGCAGCAACTCGTCATAAGCCGGCAGGTCGTGGTCGCCCGCGGGATCGGCGGGAAGGATGGCCGCCAGGCGCGGCATCCGCGCCGGCCGATCGGCGTCCTGTTCTTCGGCCACCAGCGCCGCCAGCTCCTCGCGCAGCGCGGCGATCTCCAGGGACAGCGCGTCGGGACGGAGGAACCAGAGCGCCTGGCAGCAGGCCGCCAGGCGGACCACCGCCAGCGGGTCCAGGGGGCCGGGCGGGGCGTACAGGCCGACCGGGCCGCCGCCGACCGCGTCGGCGGCCCGGAGCAGGCGCCGCTCCTGCGTCTCCGATATGTCCGGAGGCTCTCCGAGAAAGTCGCTGGGCACGAGGACGCCGTCCGCGCCCTGCGCCATCGCCCGCTCGAGGTCGTCGTCGCAGCGCGCCACGGCCCACACGGCCACCTCGACCCCCTTCTGGGTGCGGGCGGGCAGGTGTGCGGCCCCGAGCAGCACCCGGGGGCGCTCGGACCCGGCCTGGGTGCGCGCGATCGCCGCGGCATCCGGCGCGATCAGGGCGCGACCCCGCAGGGGGTCCACGATCACCCACTCGCCTTCGGGCACGGCAAACAGCGCCCCGTGCGCCCCGGTGACCGCGGACACGCCGCCGGGCAGCGGATAGGGCGCGTCCTCTTCGGCGACCACGCCGACGACAGCCAGACCCGGCAGGCGCAGGTAAAGCGCCTCGGCGGCGTCGCGGGCCACGACGATCACGTCCAGCGCGTCCCGGCGCCGGGCGCGGCGCGCCGCCTCCGCCACCACATCGGCCGCCAGGGTGAGGTGGCCCGAGCCGCCCTGCAGAAGGGCGGCCCGGGCCAGGACCGTGCGCGTTCCGTGCCCCCTGCCGGCCAGGACGTTCACGGGCGCGGTCCCGCTCCCGGCAGTGCCGGGGCCGTCTCCGGCGGCGTGGCCGGCGCGGGGGCAGGTATCGCCGGCGTCGCAGGAGCTGCCGGGGTCGGCGTCTCCGCGCCCTCCTCGTCTTCCTCGATGTCGACCCTGATAACCCCCTGCGGGGCTTCAAGGATCAGTTCTTCTTTACCCTCCGTCAAGATCGCGGTGGCTTTCCGGGCGCGGATGTCATCGCCGTCGGTGGTGACGCCGTGGACGTCGCCGGTCAGGCTTACCTTCTCGTTGCGGCCGTCGTAGACGGCGCGCTCCGCCGTGACGGTCCGATTCCTTTGGCGCATCGTAAGCTCGCCGCGGGTGGCGGCGACTCGGGTCCGCCAGTTGTAGTCCACGGCATCACAAGTGATGAACGCGGGATCTTTGAATTCGCGTCGAAGCGATCCTTCGGGGGCGCTCTGATCCTGCGGGCGCGGCCGCATCGTGATACGAACGTTGCCCGTGACGTTGGCCGTCCGCTTTCTGTAATAAGCGACGCCCTTATCGCCCACCAGCGTGTTCTGGGCGTCGTCGATCTGGACCTTACCCGGCGAGCTGGCGATGCCGGTCTCCATGTTGTACGTCGCCGCATCCGTCCGGAGGGTGGTATCCTCAGAGCGGATCATCACATTGCCCGTCAAGATATAGGTGCGCCCGCGGCCGCCGGGGTTTTCCTTGATCACCGTCAGGTCACTCTTGAGCTGGACGGCGCGTTTTTTGGGTTTTGGTCCCGCGCTGTCCGGCGGGGGCGTCTGGGCGGACAGTCCAACGCAAAGGCTCGCAAAAAACAAGGCCGTCAGCAGCGCGATCCCACCGCGCGCAAGATCCGTACTCGTTCTTGGTATCATAATCCGAATCCCTGTAAATCTTCTACCGTTGTGTTCGCCTCGGCGTTCCGCACCGTAACCGTGCGCGTGCGCAGGTCCAGCGTCAGATCTGCCCCCGTGACCTCGCCCTGCCGGAGGGTGGCGCGCACCGGCCCCGGGCAGCGGACCAGGTTCGAGCCGGCGTCCCAGTTCAGCGCCCCGGTGGAGATGCGCAGGTCGCGGACCGTGCACACGATGTTGCCGGAAAGGCGGAGCGCGCGGGCGAAGTTGTCGTAGGTCGCGGTGGGAGCCGTCAGCGTGGCCGCGGGCTTGCCTTTGTCGAGCAGGGCGGCCTGGATGCCGCCGGAGAAGTCGACGCGGCTGCGGGAGCGGGTGGTCTGGACGCGCCCGGCCTTCAGCGTCCAGGCCGGGCGGCCCTTGTCGCGCCCGATCACGGTGATCCTGTCGAAACGGATGCCGACGTCGGCGGGGAAGACGGGGGTGCCGCCTCCCAAGCCCGCCAGAGGGCGGTACCCGCGCGCGTAGCGCAGGGCGAGGCTTGTCCCGACCACGAGCAGCACGGCGATGATCCAAAGGGCGATACGCTGCGCTCGATCTGTCATGGCCAGGTAGGCAAAACCGTGGGTCCCCGGCGGTGACAGACGTATCTGCCCGCCGGGAACGCTTCGCTTATAGCTGGGGGGGCGGGGGCGGAGTTTCGTCGGAGTACAGCACGATAGCGCCCAGGTCAACGGTCCGGTTGGACGTTATCTCCGGGACAGGGACACCTTCCGTGGCGATACGTATGGTCCTGCCCCCGTACTGGCCCAGATCCGCGTAATAGATAGGGGTACCGTCCGGTCTGCGGGGGACGGCTATCTTTATCGACTGCGCGGGGGCGGGGGTGCGCACGGTGAAAGAGAACGCGCCCGTCGGGCCGCTGGTCTCCCTGCGGTCGCCGTAGTTGAGCTGGACGTTCGCGATGCCGGCGCCCGTCACCGAATCCACGACCCTGCCCGTCACGGTAGCGTTGCCGCCGGGGCCGGGGGACGTCCCGCCGTCGCCCCCGCCGCCGCATCCGGCGACAAGCACGGCGAGGGCCGCCGCCGCGACTCCCCCTCGGGTAGCGGCTAAAAATTGCCTGAGCGGCCATCTGCCAAAGCCCATTGGTACTCCTCCTCGGTAACTTCGTCGTCTGG
>JAUJNC010000063.1 GCA_030446525.1 Armatimonadaceae bacterium | reverse complement strand
GATGCTGGCGGGCAGGGCAAGGGGACCTTCAGGCGGTTTGGGCGCGTCCGGCGGCGGCGCGGAGGCTGGTCGAGGCAGCAGCGAGGCCAGGTTCATGTTGCCGACCAGGCTGCTGCTGTCCTCGATCTCGCCCGCGCCAGGCACGAGCAGGGACAGCCGCAGCTGGACCTGGACGCGGACGCGGTCGGTGCGAATCTGAACGGGCTGCCCGTTCTCCTGCGTGATGTTTCCAAACTGCGTCGCCCGCTCCAGGACGAGGAACAGGTCGCGGCTGACCGGCACGGGCGACCCGCCCGCGCGCGCGCACAGGCGCATCAGCTCGCTGGCGGGCCGGTAGTCGCTCAGGATCTCTTCCAGCTCGGCGAAGCGCCGGAACGCGGCCGCGCAGGCGCGCTCGGCGGCGGGCTCGTCGGGGGCATACACGGTGACCCGGACTTGCACACCCATATGAAGCTGGGTATACTGATAGCGCGCCAGGGGCGCTTGGCCCGCGTTCGCGGGTGAACCCCCAAGCGCGGCCGCCGTCCATATCAGCAGAGAAACACAGCACACGACCGTGACAAACCGCATGACAACCTCCGACCGCGAAGGGGCGCTCCGGCTGGGCGCGCTCCTTCTCATGATAACATACGCGCTCCCCCCGGCGGCGGCGCAGAAAACGCCGCCGCCCTATGTGGAGACGATCCCCGGCACGACGGTGAAGTTCGAGATGGTCCCCGTCCCCGGAGCCCCGGTGAGCGTCGCAAACGCCCGGGGAGGCGCTGCCGGACAGACGAAGGGGAAAGCGCTCTGGATGGGTAAAACGGAGGTGACCTGGGACGCCTACGACATCTTCGCCTTCCGACTGGACCAGTCCCAGTCGGAGCAGGCGAAAGGGTCCGCGCCCAACAGCGCGGACGCCACCTCCCGCCCCAGCAAGCCCTACGGCGCGCCCGACCGCGGCTTCGGCCACCAGGGGTATCCCGCAATCGGGATGACTTACCAGGCGGCCGAGGCGTACTGCCGCTGGCTGTCCGGGAAGACCGGCAAGAAGTACCGGCTCCCGACCGAGGCGGAGTGGGAGCACGCCGCCCGCGCCGGGGTGGCGAAGGCCGGCCCCCTGCCCAAGAGCGAGCTGGACAAGTACGCGTGGCACTGGGACAACGCCCAGGACAAGACCCAGGCGGTCGCCACGAAAGCGCCGAACACCTGGGGCCTGCATGACATGCTCGGAAACGTGGCGGAGTGGTGCACGGGGGCCGACGGCAAGCCCGTGGTCCGCGGCGGCTCGTACAACGACAACGCCGATAAGGTGCACCCGGGCGCGCGCGCCGTGCAGGCGCCGGACTGGAACGCCACCGACCCGCAGGATCCGAAGAGCAAGTGGTGGCTGGCCGACGCGCCCTTTGTCGGCTTCCGCGTCGTCCGGGAAGAGTAAAACAGGAGAAAGGTATCATGGCAGATCAAGAAAATACGAGGGAGAACGAGCAGCCCGTCTCGCGCAGAGACTTCCTGAAGACCTCGGCCGCCGTCACGGCGGCGCTGCTCGCCTCCGGCAACTACGCCCACGCGCAGGGGTCCGACCGGATCCGCGTCGGCGTGATCGGCTGCGGCGGGCGCGGCAAGGGGGCGGCGCGCGACTGCGTGAACTCCGCGCCGGGCGTCGAACTGGTCGCTATGGGTGACCTTTTCCAGGACCAGGTGGACGGCGCCCGCAAAAACCTCCAGAACCTGGGTGACAAGTACAAAGTCGCCGACGACCGCGTCTTCGTGGGCTTCGACAACCACCAGAAGGTGATCGACAGCGGCGTGGACCTGGTGATCCTGGCGACCCCGCCCGGCTTCCGCCCCGGCCACCTCAAGGCGGCCGTGGACGCCGGCAAGCACGTCTTCATGGAGAAACCCGTCGCCGTGGACCCCACCGGCGTGCGCTCGGTGCTGGCCTCCTCCGAGGCGGCCGCTCAGAAGAAGCTGGGCGTGGTCGCGGGGACCCAGCGCCGCCACCAGGCCGGCTACATCGAGACGATCCGGCGCATCCACGACGGCGCCATCGGCGACATCGTCGCCGCCCAGTGCTACTGGAACCAGGGCGGGCTGTGGAACCGGGGACGCAAGCCCGACTGGTCCGACATGGAGTGGCATCTGCGCAACTGGCTGTACTTCACCTGGCTCTCGGGCGACCACATCACCGAGCAGCACGTGCACAACCTGGACGTCATCAACTGGGTGATGAAGGCGCACCCGGTCAAGGCGCTGGGGATGGGCGGGCGGCAGGCGCGCACCGACCCGGCTTACGGGCACATCTACGACCACTTCGCCGTGGAGTACGAGTACCCGAACGGCGTGCGCGTCCACAGCACGTGCCGGCAGATCGACGGCACGGCGTCCCGTGTGGGCGAAAACATCGTCGGGACGAAGGGCACCTCCAACGCCAGCAACTCCATCCGCGGCGCGAACCCCTGGCGCTTCGAGGGCAAAGGCAACAGCCCCTACGTGCAGGAGCACACGGACCTGATCGCCAGCATCCGCGCGGGCAAGCCGCTCAACGAGGGCCGGCAGGTGGCCGAAAGCACCTTGACGGCGATCATGGGGCGTCTGTCGGCCTACAGCGGCCAGGAGGTCACCTGGGAGCAGGTGCTGAACTCCACGCTCGACCTGATGCCCGCCAAGCTCGCGTTCGGCCCGCTGCCGGTCCCCCCCGTGGCCGTCCCGGGCAAGACCCCGCTCACCGAGCTGATCCCGCAGCCCTCGCAGGCGAACAGGAACGGCTAGCGCATCCGACAAGCGCGACGTGAGCTGCTCAAAGCGGCCCTGGCCGCCGGCGCACCGGCGCCGTTTTCTCAAACCCCCGTCCGCTCGTTCCCCCTCGTAGGTGGTGTCCCCCCGGCGGCGCCCCCCCCCGGGGGGGCGCCGCTGCACCCCCCCCCCCAGCAGTGAGCCCCGCCCCGCGCCGCTCTCCCACCCTCCGGCACACCACCACCAACCCCCGGGTGGTGCTCGACCCCGCCGCCGCCGCCGCGCCCCCCCCCCCCGCCCCCGGGCCCGGCCCCGCCCCGCTTTTAGGGGAAACGCGCCGGTCCCGTCAAGGCCCCGCAGACGGCGCCTCGGCTCTTGGTTCGATGCGCAGGGTGATGCTGCCGCCCGCGGGGTACTCGGCCACGCCGAGGCGCGCCCAGCCGTTGCGGTTCGGGTACAGGTTTTTCTCCACACGCACGGCGGCGGCCCCGACGGGGGTGAACGTTTGCGTGTCGCCGTGTAGCGTGCCGAACACCGTGCCGTCTTTCACCGCGATGGCGGTCTTCTGCGCACCGTCGTCCGCCAGGATCGGCCATACATATCGCAGCGGACCCGCATAGCCGGGGATCTCGGTGGTCAGCTCCACACGCCCGGGCGTGACGACGTAGCGCTCGGAGATACGCGACGGGCCGGAAAAGCTCCCCTCGTACAGCAGCCGGAAGGAGACCTTGCCGGTGGTCTCGCTCACGTCCGTCAGCGAGACCTTGGTGATCGCCGTCTTGTCCAGATCGCCCACGCGCCGCCACGTGCCGTCCGTGCCTTTCCATGCCGCGCCGATCCCGGCCGTCACTTTCGGGCCCGCGGGCAAGTGGTGCCGCGCGTGCTCTGACAGGCTCTCGCTCGGGCCGAGCTGCGGGTCGAAGCCCTTCTTGTGGATGCGTATCAGGCCGGTGGCGTCGTAGTGGTGGTCGGCGGACGTGTCGATCTCGATGTACATGCCGCCGGCGTTCGCGAACACCTTGTGGAGGAAGGGGTCGATCTGCAGCACGTAGCCGCCCAGGTCGGCCGGCGCGGGCTTCTCCCGGATGGCCTCGGTCGCGCCCGCGTGCTCGTAGGCGATGGCCAGCATCGACATCGGCAGCAGGTTGTACTGCGAATGCGCGGAATAGCCCTCGTAGCCGTGGAAACGGGCGGGGTCCACGCGGTTCTTGACGATCCACATCTCGCCGCTGGGCCGTATCCAGCGCTTCATCGAGCCCAGCGCCAGGTGCGCGGCGCGCTTGAAAACGGCGGCCAGCTCGGGGTCGCCGTCCGCCCGCGCCCGCGCGGCGTAGATCTCGTAGGTGACACACTGCTCGGCCTCGTTCCACTGGTGGTGCGCGCTGCGCCCTCCCGCCGGCAGCTCGCCCGCCGGCGACTGCATGAGCAGGCTGGTGAGGGAAGCCCGGCGCAGCACCTCGCGCAGCGCGTCGGCGTACTTGCCCGCGAACCCGTGCGCCACCATGTCCGCCGCCCACAGGCGCGGGAAGTGGTCGTACGCCATGGGGCCTTCCAGGTACAGCCCCCAGGGCGAGGAGAACGCGCGGCCCTGGCCGGCGAGGCTGTCCTCGACGAAGCGCTGGTGGTCGCGCAGGCCCATCCGGTGAAACAACGCTTCGCCGCTGAGCGCGACCACGTTCCAATTCCCCTGCCCCACCCCGGCGCGATAGGTCCGATAGGGATCGAAGCGGCGGACGTCCGCTTCCCAGCGCGCCGAGCGCGCGGCCGGGACGAGGGGTTTCAGGAGCGGGATCGCGTGGGCGAGCGGGGGCGCGAAGAAGTCCTCGTGCTGCGAGGCCGCCCGGCGCTCGCTCAGCGTGCGCGCGGACCAGTCCAGCGCTTTCGCCGCCGGCTCCAGCAGGTCCTTTCGCCCGGCCTCGGCCGCCAAGAGCGCCGCCGCGTGGGCGAACGCGGGCGTCGCATACTGCCACTCGACCTTCTTGTAAGGGTCGATGATGCGCCGGGTCACCGCGGTCTTCTCCGGCTTTGCGATAGGTTCCAGGGTCAGCGCGTTCAGCACCCAGTTTTCCGTGGGCGAACGGAAGGTGATGTCGAGCGTCCCCTTCTGCACCGCCACGGTCGCGGTCAGGGTGGAGAACTCCGCGGCTTGCTGCCGGAGTTCCGGCAGATCCACGCCGGCCGCATCGACCGACGCCCGGAGGACGTGGTCGCCGAACTCCATGTCGCCGGTGACAAGCGTCAGGCGATAAAGCCCGGCCGCACGTTCACCCGGAAGGGAGGGGGCGCGGCCGAACACGTAATCGCGGCGCAAGGCGTCGGGCTGCCGGCGGTCGCGCTCCGTCAGCCCCGGCGCGCCCACCCAGCCAGAACCGCGCGGATCATACCTGTCCCCGGCGCCCACGGCCGTGTAGCCCGGTTCGGCCGCGGCGGCGCCGAAGGCGAACCGGAGCGGTCCGCGCTCCGCGCTCCGCCCCGGCGGCCTTGCGGGAGGTTGTCGCGGGCGGGGCGGCGCCCGCGGTCGCGAGCAGGCAGGCCGTGGCGAGCAGCAATAGGAACGGTGTTTTCATCATGGCATACCTCTTCCTTTACCGCGCGCCGAAAAGCGGGCGTTCCCGAACCCGCTCCAGAAACGCCCGCCCGTCTTCCTGGCTGAGAAGCCTTCGATATCCTGACGCACACGCGGCCCCATCGTTTTTGCAGGAATGATCTCCCGCCGCGGCGAATCTGGTCTATGCCACGCACAAAGGAGAGTCCCGTGAAATCCCGATCCCTACAAACCTTTTCGTCCGAATTAGGACGGTTTATGACCGGCCTTGCCCTGATGACCCTGGTAGCGGGTGATGCGTCGATCACCTGCGCTCAAGAAGCCGACCACGGCTAGCAAAGAGGGCGGCCCCGGCGCGGCGCCTGTCAACCCCTACACCGGCGCGAAGAAAGCGCCGGAGAAGGGTCAAGAATCCGGCTTTTCAACGGCAAGGACTTCACCGGATGGACGTTCCACCTGAGCGACCCGGGCGCCAAAATGGAGGACGTCTGGAGCGTCGATCCGGCGGAGGGCATTATCATCTGCAAGGGGAAGCCCGCCGGCTACATCCGCACCCAGGCCGACTACACCAACTACGTCCTGCGGCTGGAGTGGCGGTTCAACCCGGTCACGAAGAAGGCGGGCAACAGCGGCGTGCTGCTGCGAATCGTCGGGCCGGACAAGGTGTGGCCCAAGAGCGTGGAGGCCCGAACCAGAGCGGCGCCGCCGGCGACTTCTGGCTGATCGATGGCGCCCGGCTCGACACCCCCGCGGAGCGCGTCGACCAGAAGACGCCGCGCCACCGCCTCCGGACCAAAAGCAACGAGAAGCCGATCGGCGAGTGGAACGAGTACGAGATCACCTGCGACGGCGGCAGGATAACGCTCCGGGTCAACGGCGAGGTCCTCAACGAGGGCGCCAACGCCGACATAGTCCCCGGCAAGATCGGCCTGCAATCCGAGGGCTCCGAGATCCACTTCCGCAACATCCGCCTCGTGCCACTAAACAAATAACTGCATGCCGCAGCTTGCTCCCAGGCGGCTTGTTTACCTTTGCAGGCTTTCTGGCCGTGCTACAATAGAAGTGGTCTACCGGGACCGGCCGTTCTGACACTGCCTGGGAGGCAAGCCATGCAACTCGAAGATTATTTCGATTTTCAAGCCCCTAATGACATCCGCATCAAGGGCCACCGCATCGGTATCGAGGACGTTCTATACGAGCACATCCACCGTCAACAGACGCCCGAACAGATCATCCAGCGATTCCCGACATTAAACCTCGAAAAAGTGTATGCGACTATCCTGTACTACCTTGCCAATAAAGAGCAGGTAACCCAATACCTGGCCGACTGGATTGAACACTGCCGCCGGGCCGAGGCAGAAGCCGACCGGGACCCGTCGCGGGCTGCCCTGAGAATGCGTCAGATCAAAGCGGAGCGGGACCGGGCCAACAAAAAGGCCGCGTAGCTGTGGCGCTGCAATACCTGCTGGATGAGAACATTGACCCTTTGTACCGCCCCGAGCTTTTGCGCCGCCAGCCCGACCTAATGCTTTGGTGCGTCGGCGATCCAGGGGCGCCACCGCCGGGAACGCTTGACCCCGAGATTTTGATCTGGTGTGAGCGGAACGGCTGCCTACTGGTCACGAACAACCGGCGTTCCATGCCAAGGCACCTGGCCGATCACCTGGCAGCGGGTCGGCATGTGCCGGGCATCCTTGTGCTTCGCAGGCGGGTAAGTCTTGACGCGATTTTAGAGGAACTAATCTTGATTGCCGGGGCGTCGCTCGCCAGCGAGTACGAAGACCGCATCGAATACGTGCCGTTGCCCTGACGCTTCGGCCCGCCCCTCCCCCGCCCACTTGCCGTTGCTCTCCCTCTTGCGGTACAATCTTCGTACTATCGGCAGAATTAACGGGAAAAACTATGACCAATACGGTTCGCAAGACGACGCTGGATAACGGCGTCCGCGTTGTCACCGAAAGCATCGACTACGTTCAATCGATCTCACTGGGGATCTGGGTCGCGACGGGCGCGCGGCACGAGGAGGAGGACCGCCGCGGCATCTCCCACTTCCTCGAACACATGCTCTTCAAGGGGACCGAGCGCCGCCCCTCCGCCAAACAGATCGCCGACGAGATGGACGCGGTGGGCGGCTACCTCAACGCGTTCACCGACAAAGAGTTCACCTGCTACTACGCGCGCGCGCTTTCCGAACACTTGCCGCTGGCCGTCGACATCCTGTCGGACATGTACATGAACTCGCTGTTCGACCCGGAGGAGACCGACCGCGAGAAGAAGGTCGTCCTGGAGGAGATCAAGCGCCGCGACGACGACCCGGACGACCTGGTCCACGACCTGTTCGCGCAGACGCTCTGGAAAGAGCACCCGTTGGGGCTGCCCGTCATCGGGACCGCCGAGGTGGTGGCCTCGCTCGCGCCCTCGGACCTGCGCGACTACATGGCCCTGCGCTACGGCCCGGACGCGATCATCGTGGCGGCGGCCGGGAACCTGCGACACGAAGAGGTGGTCGAGCTGGCGCAGAAGAGTCTGGGCCGATTGAACGGCGTTTCCCGGCCGCAGGAGCACCGCTTCCCCCAGATGGCGCTCGACACCTACCTTTACCCCAAGCAGACCGAGCAGGTGAACTTCTGCATCGGGACCCAGGGCTACTCCCAGCTGGACGAAGACAAGTACACCCTGGCGATCATCGACACGGTCCTGGGCGGCTCCATGGGGTCGCGCCTGTTCCAGGAGATCCGGGAGAAGCGGGGGCTGGCCTACGCCGTCGGCTCCTACGCCGCCACTTACCGAGAGGGCGGGATGTTCGTGGCCTACGGGGGCACGTCGCCGGACACGTACGAGCTCTGCCTGGACCTGGTGCGCCAGGAGTTCGGCGGGATCCGGGAGCAGGGCATCACCGAGGCCGAGATGGACCGCGCCAAGAACCAGTTCCGCGGCTCGCTCGTGCTGGCGCAGGAGTCGATGAGCAGCCGGATGCAGCGGCTGGGCAAGTCGGAGGTGTACTTCAACCGCGTCATCCCCCTCGAGGAGATCCTCGCCGCCATCGACGCCGTCTCCCACGACGACGTTCTGCGCGTCGCCGCCAAGGTCTTCCCCTCCGACGACGCCCTCACGATCGCGGCGGTCGGGCCCTTCAAGAAGCCGCGCGTCCGGCGCGCACCCGCCCCGGAGCCCAAAAGCCGCAAGTCCAGGGTGGCGGCGTAATGGCCGGCGGGATCCGCGTCCTCGTCACCGGCGCGGCGGGCCGCATGGGTCAGGAGGTGGTCCGGGCGGTGACGGCGCAGCCGGACATGGACGTGGTCGCCGCGGTGGACGTGCACGCCGCCGCGGAAGCGGTCCACGGCGTCCCCGTGTCCCGTGATCTCGGAGCGGCGCTGCGCCATGCCCGGCCCGACGTGATGGTGGACTTCACCGTGCCCGAGGCGGCCCTGCCCAACATCCGCGCCGCGCTCGCCGCGCGCGTCATCCCCGTCGTCGGCACCACCGGCCTCGGGCCGAGCGACGTGGACGAGGTACGCCGGCTGTGCGCGGAGCACGCGACCCCCGCGCTGATCGCCCCGAACTTCGCCCGGGGGGCGGTGCTGATGATGCGCTTCGCCGCCGAGGCGGCGCGCCACTTCCCGGACGCCGAGCGCATCGAGATGCACCACGAGAAGAAGGTGGACGCCCCCTCGGGCACGGCGGCGAAGACCGCCGAGATGATCGCCGCCGCGCGCGGGGGCGCGCCCGCCGGGGATGCCCCGGGCGCCTTCGAGAAGTGCCCCGGCGCCCGGGGCGGCCCGGGCGCCGGGGGCGTCCGCGGCCAGTCGGTGCGGCTGCCCGGCTTGGTGGCGTCCCAGGAGGTGATCTTCGGCGGCCCCGGCCAGCGCCTGTCGCTGCGCCACGACTCGATCGACCGCGCCAGCTTCATGCCCGGCGTCGTCCTGGCCATCCGCCGCGCCCGGTCGCTGTCGGGCCTGGTTTATGGCCTGGAGAACCTGCTGTGAGTCCTGCCTTCCCTCCGAAGGGAGGTGGGTAGGCATGTTCGGCCGGCGTATCGCGCAAAAGATATGGCTGGGCTACGCCATCCCCCTCGCCGTCCTGGTGGTCGCGGGCGTGGTGGTGCCCGCCGTGCTCGCCGCCATCCTCGGGCGCATCACCCAGGAATACGCGCGGACTTCCGCGTTCCTGGGGCAGGTGCAGCAGATGGAGCGCGCCGCCGAGGAGACCGAGACGCGCCTGAGCGATTACATCCGCTACGGGGATGATCGGTTCCTGAAGCGGTTCCGGGAAAGCCGCCGCAACTACAACAGCCTGCACCGAGAGGCGGCCCCGGTCGCGGCGCGGCACGGCGTCCTGCGGCAGCTGTTTAGCCAGTCGGACGCGTCCTACCGGGCCTGGCTCCGCGACTTCGCCGGCCCGCAGATCGAGGGCAAGCGGCTTCCGGCGGGAAAGAGTGAGGAACCGTTCGGGCGCGCCCGCGCCGGTTTCGAACTCCTGGAGCAGGCAGCCACGCGCCGGCGCGACCTGCAGTCGCGGCGCGCGCAGGCCGCGGCGCGCGTCCGGCGGGCGATGACCATCGTGGGCCCGGCCGCCGCGCTGCTCCTCGCCCTCCTGATCGGCCGCTCGATCTCGCTGGGCGTCACGCGCCCGCTGGAGGCGCTCACGCGCGGCACCGAGGCCCTCGAGCGCGGGCAGACCACGGCCATGCTCCTGGACGGCCGGGTGTCCCCGGCGAGCGAGCCCGATCCCGACGACGAGATCGGCGACCTGCAGCGGGCGTTCGCGCGCATGGCCCGCACCATCGGGCAGCGCGAGGCGGTCCTGCGCGCGCAGAACGAGGCGCTGGGCGCGCTCAACCGGCGGGTCGATGGCCGTGCTGAACGCCACCAACGACGGCATCGTCATGCTGGACCGCGGCGGCGGCTTTTCCCTGGTCAACCAGCGCTTCGCGGACCTGTTCGGCCTCGAGTCCGACGTGCTGCTGGACCAGACCTTCGAACAGGCCGGCCCCCTGTTCCTCGCCCGCTTCAAAGACGCCCGCGCCGTCCGGGCCCGCATGCGGGAGCTCCTCCCCGACCCCGAGGCGACCGCCGACGAAACGTACGAGATCGTGGAACCGGAGCACCGCGTGCTGCGCCTTTACTCCGCGCCCGTGCGCGGCGAGGCCGGAGACCTGCTGGGGCGCATCTTCGTCTTCCGGGACGTGACCCGGGAAACGGCGGTGGACCGGATCAAGACGGAGTTCACCAGCGTGGTTTCCCACGAGCTGCGCACCCCGCTGACCGCGATCCAGGGCTACGTGGACCTGATGCTGGGGGGCCAGACCGGGGAGATCAACGAGCTGCAGCGCGAGTTCCTGACGATCGTCCAGGGCAACACCGGCCGCCTGACGGCGCTCATCACCGACATGCTGGACATCTCCCGCATCGAGTCGAGCCGGGTGGGGGTGCGCCGCGACAGGGTGGACTACGGCAAGATCGTGCGCGAAACCGCGCGCACGCTGGCCCACGAAGCAAGAGCGAAAGACATCGCGCTCGCGGCCGAGGTCCCGCCCGGCCTGCCTCCGGTGACCGGCGACGCGGACCGCATCGCGCAGGTGCTGATGAACCTCCTGTCCAACGCCATCAAGTACACGCCTCCCGGCGGGCGCGTGACCGTGACCGTGGAACCCGCCGACACCATCGTCACCACCTGTGTCGCGGACACCGGCATCGGCATCAGCGCCCAGGACCAGCAGCGCCTTTTCCAGAAGTTCTTCCGCGCCGACAACTCGACCACGCGGGAAGCGGGGGGGACAGGCCTGGGCCTGGCGATCACCAAGGCGATCCTGGAAAGGCTGCACGGCAGCATCTGGGCGGAGAGCGAGCCCGGCAAAGGCTCCCGCTTCTTTTTCACCCTCCCCGCCGCCGGCCCGCCGGACGGAGCAGGAAAAGTGCCGGGGGACGACGAAAACCTAGTGCCGTCGCCGGCTCCGGCGAGCGCGGCGGCCTGAGGGAGTGATACCAAGCTATGACACAATACCGTGTGGCTATTGCCGGGGCGACCGGGGCGGTGGGCGCGGAGTTCCTGAAGCTGCTGGAGGAGCGCCCGTTCCCCCTCGCGTCGCTGAAGCTGCTGGCGTCGGCGCGCTCCGCCGGCAGGCGCGTCCGCTTCCGGGGCGAGGAGCTCCCCGTGGAGGAGCTGACCGCGGGCTCGTTCGCGGGCGTGGACATCGCCTTCTTCTCGGCGGGCGGCAGCGTCTCCAAGAAGTTCGCGCCCGCCGCGGCCGAGGCCGGGGCCGTGGTCGTGGATAACTCGTCGGCGTTCCGCATGGACCCGGCCGTCCCCCTCGTGGTCCCGGAGGTGAACGGGGACGACGCCCTGGGGCAACGGGGCATCGTCGCCAACCCGAACTGCTCGACCATCATCCTGCTGATGGCCCTCGCCCCGCTGCACCGCCTGTCGCCGGTGCGGCGCGTGGTCGTCTCGACCTACCAGGCCGCTTCGGGGGCGGGCGCGTCCGCCATGCGCGAGCTGGAGCAGCAGTCGCGGGCGCTTCTGGCCGGAGAGCCGGTGACCCGCGAGGTGTTCCCCCACCAGATCGCCTTCAACCTGTTCTCGCACAACAGCGCCATCGACGAGACGGGCTACAACGAGGAGGAGCGCAAGATGGTGCACGAAACGCGCAAGATCCTGCACGAGCCGGACCTCGCCGTGACCGCCACCTGCGTCCGCGTGCCCGTCCTGCGCGCCCACTCGGAAAGCGTCAACGTCGAGTTCGCCGGGGAGCGGCCATCCCAGGGCGCCGTCCGCAGCGCCCTGGACGCCTTCCCCGGCGTCACGGTCGTGGACGAGCGCGAAAAGAACCGGTTCCCGATGCCGCTCGACGCGTCCGGCAGGGACGACGTGCTGGTGGGCCGCATCCGCGAAGACCTGAGCCACCCCCGCGCCGTCGACCTGTTCGTTTCGGGCGACCAGATCCTCAAGGGCGCGGCGCTGAACGGCTTCCAGATCGCGCAGCTCCTTATCGAGAAGAACGCCGTGAGGTGGACCCCGTGAGAGGTGAATCGGCCCGCTTCGGGCACGTGATCACCGCGATGGCCACCCCCATGGACTCGGGCGGGCGCGTCGACGCGGGGCGCGCGGGGGACCTCGCCCGCTGGCTCTGGCACAACGGCTCGGACGGCCTGGTCGTGAACGGCACGACCGGCGAGTCCTCGACGACGACCCTGGACGAGAAGATGGAGTTGGTCCGCGCCGTCTGCGCGGCCGCCCGCGACGCGGCGCCCGCTTCCCGGACGGCCTGGGTGATCGCGGGCGCGGGCGGCAACAACACGGCCGAGGCCGTCGAGCTGGCCCGGCGCTCCGCCGAGGCCGGGGCGCACGCCCTGCTGTCGGTCGCGCCCTACTACAACAAGCCCAGCCAGGAGGGCCTGTACCGGCACTTCCGCGCCATCGCCGACGCCACCCCGCTGCCGGTCCTCCTGTACAACGTGCCGGGCCGCACCATCACCAACATCGAGCCGTCCACGACCGCCCGCCCGCCGCCGACGCGCCCACCATCGTGGGCACCAAAGAGGCCAGCGCCGACCTCGCGCAGGTCGGCGAGATCCTGCGCACGACCCCCGACACCTTCGACGTCTATTCGGGCGACGACGGCACCATCCTGCCGCTCCTGGCCCTGGGCGGCGCCGGCGTCATCTCGGTCATCTCCCACGTCGTCGGCCCGGACCTTGCCGCCCTGCACCGCGCCTGGTTTGCGGGCGAGCGCGAGGAGGCCGCGCGGCTCTTCCTGCGAACGCTGCCCATCACGCGCGCCCTCTTCTGCGCCCCCAGCCCCGCGCCCACCAAGTACGCCCTGTCCCTCCTGGGCCAGCCCGCCGGCCCCGTCCGCCTCCCCTCGTCGACCTCACCCCCGGCGAGCAGCGCGTTGTCGCCGACGCGCTGGAGGCGTACTGGATTAGGTGTGCCTGACGGAGCGTTGTCCCCGCTTCCTTCCCGGCGCGCCCGCTTGACAAAGCGGCGCGCCGCGGGGTACATTGTGAATACGAGCACAATGTCTGGTGGGGGCGAGGGAATGAGCACGACGGTTACGCGTTACCTGCAGAACGGCCCGCTTGCGGATCTGTACGACAAGGTGATGGAGGGCAGGCGGCTGTCGTTGGACGACGGCGTGCGGCTGTGGAACTCCGACGATCTGACGGCCATCGGCGGGCTCGCGAACATCGTGCGCGAGGCCAAGAACGGCAACAAGACCTATTACGTCCGCAACCAGCACATCAACTACACCAACATCTGCAACAAGGGCTGCCGGTTCTGCTCGTTCTACGCCCAGAAGGGCAGCCCCGCCCCCTACACCCTGGGCATGGACGACGTGCGCGCGCGGCTCGAGCGCACCCGGCACATCCCGATCACCGAGATCCACATGGTGGCGGGCATCCACCCCAGGGCTCCTACTCCTACTATCTCGACCTGCTGCGCACCGTCAAGGCGGCCCGGCCCGACGCGCACATCAAGGCGTTCACGATGGTCGAGGAACCTGCGGCAGATACAGAAGCTGGCCGGCAAGCCCCTCGCCGAGGTGCTGCGGGAGCTCAAGGCCAGCGGGCTGGACTCGCTGCCCGGCGGCGGCGCCGAAATCCTGACCGACCGGGTCCACGACACGCTTTTCCCGAAAAAGGAGACGGCCGAGGAGTGGCTGGAAACGGCCAAGACCGCGCACCGGGTCGGGCTGCCCACCAACGCCACGATGCTCTACGGCCACATCGAGACCGTCGAGGAGCGGGTGACCCATCTGATGAAGCTGCGCGCGCAGGACGAGACCGGCGGCTTTTTGACCTTCATCCCGCTCGCGTTCTCGTCGAAGGGCACCAAGCTCGCGCACGTCCCGCCCACGACCGGCTACCTGGACCTCAAGGCCGTCGCCATCGGCCGCCTGATGCTGGACAACTTCCCCCACGTCAAGGCCTTCTGGATGATGATCACGCCGCCGGTCGCGCAGGCCGCGCAATGGTACGGCGCGGACGACGTCGACGGCACCATCGTCGAGTACGAGATCACGCACGAGATCCGCGAAGACAACGCGCGCAGCACCCCAGCGCCAGCCTCGTCCAGATGATCCTGGAGGCGGGGCGCGACCCCGTCGAGCGCGACCCGCTCTACAACGTCATCGAGCGGGAAGACTCCCGCGCTCCCTGCCGGAACGCCCCGAAGGTCGCCCTGCCAATGGCGGGATGACCGTCGCCGGTTTTTGTGCTATACTGCGTAAGCAGCGCCCTTTGAACCGGGAAACGAACGATTTCATGCTGAACCGCATACGCGAGGACATACAGACCATCTTTCGGAGGGACCCGGCGGCCCGCAGCGTCTGGGAGGTGCTCACCTACGCCGGCCTGTGGGCCGTCCTGTCGCACCGGGTCGCGCACCGCCTGTGGCGGCGCGGCCTGAAGTTCCCGCGCGCCTCCTTTCCCAGACCACGCGCCTGCTGACCGGCATCGAGATCCACCCCGGCGCCCGCATCGGCCGGCGCTTCTTCATCGACCACGGCATGGGCGTGGTGATCGGCGAGACGGCCGAGATCGGCGACGACGTGCTGATGTACCACCAGGTGACGCTGGGCGGCACGAGCCTGGAAAAGGTGAAGCGCCACCCGACGATCGGGAACAACGTCCTTTGGGCATGGGCGCCAAAGTCGTCGGGGCGATCACGGTCGGCGATAACGCCCTCATCGGCGCCAACGCCGTGGTGACCAAGGACGTGCCCCCGAACTCCACCGTGGTGGGCATCCCGGGCAAGGTGGTGAAGCAGGACGGGCTGTACGTCCCGACCGTGCAGAGCGGGCGCAGGCATGACCACGCCCACGCCGGCGCGGCGCCGCGCTCGCCCGCCGCGCCGTCCCCGGCCGTGATGGATTCGTCCCTGAACGCCGTGGACCCGCAAGGCGAGATGATCAACCACCTGGTGCGGGAGATCGAGGAGATGCGGCGGCGCCTGGCCGTGCTGGAGGCCGAGCACGGCGGTCCCCCGCCCCCCGCCGGGCTGCGCGCCGGCGAATGGGACGTCCACGACATCGAAGCGGTTGTTTAACCGGAACCTACAAGGAGATCATGACAGCTTCAAAGCGGAGAAAGGCCGGCGCCCTCGCGGCGATCGCCGCCGTCGGCCTGCTCGGCCTCGGGGGCGTGGCCGCGGGCACGCTGCTCTCGGCCGCCAGGAAAGGGGAAACGGCCGGGGACCGCATCGCGCCCGGCGTGCGGGTGGCCCGGGTCGCCGTCGGCGGCCTGACCCGCGCCCAGGCCACGGAGCGGCTGCGGGGTTGGGCGCGGGAGGCTCTGGAAGAACCGGTCACCCTTGTCGGGCCGCGCTCGGGCCGCCGCTGGAACGTCGCGCTCGCCGACGCCGGCGGGCGCTTTGATATCGACGCGGCGGTCGAGAGCGCCTACGGGGTCGGCCGGGACGGCAACGCCCTCGTGCGCCTCGTCGCCCGCGCGCTCGCCGCGAACCGCACGGCGCAGATAGAGCCCGCGTTCCGCCTGGACGAGAAGCGGCTCAAGAAGCGCCTGGCCCGGATCGGGGAGCAGGTGCGCGTCCCGGCGCGGAACGCCCGGGCGCGGATGCGCGGCAGGACGCTGGTCGTGGCCGCGCCCGAGCGGTCCGGCGCACGCCTGGATGTGGACGCGACCGCCGCCGCCCTGCTCTACAAGGGCGAGGACGCGCTCCGGGACGGCGGCAAGGCGACGCTGGTGATGGTGGCGGAGAAGCCCGCCGTCACCGCGGGCGACCTGGGCAAGGTGAACCACCTGCTCGCCTCGTTCTCCACCCACTACGGCTCGTCGTCGCGCGATCGTCGGCACAACGTCGCGCTGGCCGCCGCGCACGTGGACGGGACCCTGATCGCCCCGGGCGGCACGTTCTCCTATAACGACGTGGTCGGCCCGCGCAGCCGCAAGCGCGGCTGGCGCCAGGCGCCCACGTACCAGAACGGCATGGTGGTCCCCGGCACGGGCGGCGGCATCTGCCAGGTGTCCTCGACGCTGTACAATGCCGCGCTGCTGGGCGACATGAAGATCGTGCGCCGCTCGCACCATTCGATGCCGGTCCACTACGTCCGCGCGGGCCGGGACGCCACCGTGGCCTACGGGGCCATCGACCTCCAGTTCCGGAACCCCACCGACGGGCCGGTCTACGTCGCCGCACATGCCTCCGGCGGGCGTTTGACGATCGCCCTTTACGGCAAAGAACCGGCATACAAACGCCAGATCCGCATCGTCTCCGGGCCGCGGCGTGCGCGTCCGGCGGGCGGCTTCGCGGTGACGACCTACCGCGTGCTTACGGGGCCCGACGGCTCCACCACGCGTGAGCTCGTTTCCAGCGACACCTATCGCCCCCTGATCAGGGCGGCGACGATCCGGCGGCCACGGGGTTAAGGAGAAGTCATGAAGGCGATCCGCGTTCACGAGTTCGGGGGGCCGGAAGTCCTGCGGCAGGAAGAAGTGCCGGATCCCCGGCCCGGTCCCGGGCAGGTCGTGGTGCGCATCCATGCCGCCGGCGTGAACCCCGTGGACACGTACATCCGGACGGGACAGTACGGCAGAACGCCGCCCCTGCCCTACACGCCCGGTTCGGACGCGGGCGGCGTCGTGGAAGCGGTCGGGGACGGCGTCACGCAGGTCACACCGGGCGACCGCGTGTACGTCGCCGGCGCGCTCAGCGGCACCTACGCCGAGCGGGCGCTGTGCGAGGCGTCGCAGGTGCGCCCGCTGCCGGAGCAGATCACGTTCGCGCAGGGGGCGGCCATCAACGTCCCGTACGCGACCGCCTACCGCGCCTTGTTCCAGCGCGCCCAGGCCCTCCCCGGCGAGGTCGTCCTGGTCCACGGCGCGAGCGGAGGCGTGGGCGTGGCCGCCGTGCAGCTGGCGCGCGCCGCGGGCCTGACCGTGATCGGCACGGCCGGCTCCGACCAGGGGAAGCAGCTTGTCGCCGAGCAGGGCGCGCACCACGTCCTCGATCACCGCGAGCAAGGCTACCTGGAGCAGATCCGGGCGCTGACCGGCGGGCGGGGCGTCGACGTGATCCTGGAGATGCTGGCCAACGTCAACCTGGGCAAAGACCTCCAGGTCCTGGCCACGCGGGGCCGGGTCATCGTCATCGGCAGCCGCGGCCCGGTCGAGCTCAACCCGCGCGACACCATGAGCCGCGACGCCGACATCCGCGGCATGACGCTCTTCAACGCCTCGCCAGACGACCTGTCCCGCATCCACGCCGCCCTGGCCGCCGGTTTGTCGAACGGCACCCTCCGCCCCGTGGTCGGCCAGGAGATACCGCTCGCCGAGGCCCCGCGCGCCCACGAGGCCGTCATGCACCCCGGCGCGCACGGCAAGATCGTCCTGATCCCCTGAACAAGCACGTTGACATTTCACCTGGAGGCAGTCCCATGAGCCAACGCAATCGTTGCAGATTCTTCCTCGGGGCGTGCGCAGCCGGCGCCGTGCTCTGCCTGTGCTTGTGCACGCCCCATCCTGCCCTCCCGCAAGCCAGCGACACAAAGCAATCGTCCGTAAGCCTGGCGAAACGTGAGTACGCGATTACGATATTCACTTCCCCCGACCGCCAGGTGGTCCATGTCGCCGCTGGCGCCATCAACAACAAAGGGCAGGTCGTCGGCAATCTGGCGCGCGAGAACGGCACCCTGCAAGCGTTCCTTTGGGAGAACGGTGTCCTGCGCGCGCTGCCCCTCGTTCCCGGCTTTCCCAGCACTGCCGCCCAGGCCATCAACGACCGCGGCGAGGTCGTCGTTATGGCCACCAACTTCAACGTCAACGAGTTCTCGGAGGGGATGCGGAACTTCGACAACCCGGACCCGACGCCACGCAACAAACCATCGCCGGAACCGGTGATGCACGCGTTTCTTTGGAAGAACGGTGTAATGCAGGATCTGGAGCGGCAGATCGGTATGGCGTCAGTCCACGTCGTCGCCCTTAACAACAACGGGGACGTTATCGGCTTCGCCGGTGATCTCATCCGCAATCACGAGTCCGCGATCCGGTTCTTGTGGCGCGCGGGGAAAGTGATACGTCTCGATCGCGATTCCCTGTGGTGGCTGATCGGCATCAACGATAAGGGGCAGGTGGTGGGCCAAGGATCTCTGCCCGGATCCATGCCCGTGCTTTGGCAGGACGGCAGGGTATCTCCCCTTGGCGAACCCCAGGGCGGCGTTTCGGGCGGGCCTGTAGACATGAACAACAAGGGCGTGGTGGTTGGCGTTGCCTCTTCCGGCATGCAAGGGCCGTACGGAGCGCCCGGCGCGTCCCTGCCGAAGTCGTTTGCCGTGATGTGGCGGAACGGCAAAGCGGTGCGGCTGAACACCCCGGCCGGAACGGGCGACAGTTCGGCCAAAGCCGTAAACGACCGCGGGCAGGTGGTCGGCTATGCGACGTGGGCCGGGGGCAGGCGGGCGGTGCTGTGGGAACGCGGCAGGATGTACGACTTGAACGACGCCCTGCCCAAGTCATCGGGCTGGGTGCTCAGGGAAGCCGCCGCCATAAACGAGCGGGGCCAGATCCTCGCCCATGGCGAGCATCAGGGCGCGTACCGCGTGGTCTTGCTTACGCCCAAATAAGCTTCGGAGGTTGCATGGCTGCGTCGATCAGGCGCTGGGCTGGATGTGAGACACACCCGGCGCCGCCTCCACCATATCCAGGAAGCGGTACGCGCGCGGCACGATGGCGAAGGGCACGTCCGCGCCGCGCGCGGCCGCCTGCGGCATCAGCGTCTCCATCTCTTTGGCGAGGTCTCGCAGCAGGGCGAGCTTGCCCGCCGGGTCGGGCCGGGGCGGGTCCTGGGCGTCCGGCGTTTCCCGCGCACCGGGCTGGCCCAGGTGCGCCCGGAGGTCCCGGAGCAGGTTGCGCAGCATCCCCCGTACGGGACCCGCTCGCCGCGCGGGTTGCGCGCCACGTTCTTGGCGGAGATGAGAAGCATGGCCCAGAACAGGCTGACGATGTTGCGCCCTTCTTCGGCCCACGCCTCCGCCTCGGTCCGCGCCGCCCACAGGCGCTTCAGGGCGGACGGGATCTGTTCCTCTGTAAGGTACCCCCATGCCGTCGGCTGATCTGACGCGGGCAGCCCGGCCCGGTCGAAGAGGAGCCGCGTGTTCGCCGGGATCTGTGTCGTAGATTGGGGGTGCCAGTACCAGTCCACCTCATACGGACCCGCCTCCCCGTCGTAAAGCGCCATCAGGTAGTAGCCCTGGGGCGGCGCGTTCTGCGGCGCCTCCTCATGGGTAGCAGTTGCCCCGGTTCGGCGACGTCCTCACGCCGCTCGGTGGCAAGGGCGTCCATGTGCTCGTCGCGGACGACGGCATGAACGTCGAGCGAGGCTCCAGGCGTCGGCGGCGTCGCGCACACCAAAGCCCTCGTTCGCGCCGAACGGATCCAGGTAGGCGGCGACGACCCGCGGGTCTTGCTCCAGCCGGTCGGTGATGCGCCGCAGCAGGTTCGCCATCTCGACGAACCGGGTGTCGCGCGACGGGGCGTTTTCGCGCAGGGTGTCCTGAATCATGGAAACCATCCTTTCTTGCAATCGGTCCGCGCCCGCTGCAGCCGCTTCTTCACGGTCGTCACGGGCACCTGAAGGAACGCGGCGATCTCCTGCTGAGAGTGCTCGCCGATGTAGAAGAGCGTGATCACCGTCCGGTCCGTTTCCGGCAGCGCCTGGATCGCCGCATGCACCTGCGCCTTCCTCTCTCGGCAGCCTCCAGCGCCTCCGCCGGGTCCGCATGCCGCGGGCCGGCTATCTCTCGTGCGGCATCAAGCGGCGCAACGGACGGTCGCTTGCGGCGCGTCATCCGGTCGCAGCATTTGAAGACGATCTTGCGCAGCCATCCCGGGAACGCGGCGGGCTCCCGGAGGGTCGGCAGGTCGTGAAAGACCAGCAGGAAGGCTTCCTGCGCGGCGTCCTGGGCCGCGTGGAAATCCCCCAGGAACGAATAGCCGTAGCCCACGGCCCGATCCTGAAACCGCCAGACAAGGCGGTCGTAGGCGGTCCTGTCCCCTGCCTGCGCCCGGCACACCAGCGTCGTCATTCTTCCACGGCATCCCCCCGGCTTCTCGTAAGAAGCGTACCTGTTCCTAAGCCCCGATCTTGTGAGAAAAGGTGACAGGCAAAGCGGAGGGCGCACGCCGCGCGGTCGTGCGCCCTGTAACGACGTACCGCCCCCGGCCTGGTTCACTCGCTAGGCGCGACCCTGCAGCTGGTCGTAGATGGGGTTCGGGAAAGGCGCGGCGTACGGCTCGTCGCCGTCCAGGCCCAGCGCGAAGTAGATGGTGGCCAGCTGCCCGTGCTTGTAGATGGTGTTCTGGATCATATGGCACACGAAGCCGCGCACGTTCATCGGGTATTCGTTGAACTGCCGGCGCTCTTCCCCGAACTGCCCGGGCGTGAGCGACAGGAGGAGCGCGCGCCAGCGCTCGGTCTCGGCGGCAAGCTCGTCGCAGAGCGCCTGCTGGTTCGCGGGGGGATCGGGCACCCGGGGGTGCTTCCGGGCGTCCGGCTCGGCGATGTGCTGCCGGTCACAGATGAGCCACTGCCAGGCGTGGGTCGCCAGGATGCGCGGCGAGGGCGCGGGCGCGGCGGGCTGGTAGTCCCACTTGTCGGGCGGGATCTGGCGCAGGCGCTGGGTGAAGACCCACAGGTGGCCGCAAAGCAGCGATACGTACGCCTCGTTCTCGTTCCGCATCCGTTGTCTCCTGGTCACTCGCCGGCAGGGGGTGGCGGAAAGGGCGCGGTGTCCGGCCCGATCCTTTGGAACGCGCCGCACGGGATCCAGCCGGCTTTGCCCGCGTGTTCACCGTTCAGGATGCGTATGTAATAGCCACCCGCGTCCACCGCCGCAGCATCGTCCAGCGGGAACGGAAGGCGCTTTATCTCGGTCCCCGTGGGTACAAGCAGCACTTTAGCGTCCGACACCAGTTCTTGATAGCCGTGGCGGTCTTTGGCGCGAACCGCCGCCGCGAGTTCCAGCAGGGCGGACTCGCTTGTCGCCACCTCGGCCTGCTGTCTGCCGTTAGTGGTCCGGAGCACGCCCAGGTCACCGATCAGCGGCGCGGCTTCGCCTGGGGCGTCGCTTGCCTGTTTCGCGGCATTCCGCATCTGCTCCAGGTTCCCGCCCGCCAACTCCTGCAGCAGAGCCTCGTCCGGCAGCAGGGCAAGAGCCGGGTTGGTTTCCAGCAGGAGCTCTATCACATCCTGAGTGCGCCGCAGCAACCCCTCTTTCCGCGACGGCTGCGCCTCCTGCCCCTGCGCTTTGTCCTCTTGAAGCCGCGCCGCCTCGCCGCGCGCCCGCTCCAAATCCACCCCCAGCTTGAGCAGCGTGCGCCCCGCCAAGCCCTCGCCCTCGCGGATGAGCCCGAGGAGCAAATGCTCCGTGCCGATGTTGTTGCTGTTCAGCTGCCGCGCCTCGTCGTAGGCCAGGTCGATCACCCGCTTGGCGCGCGGCGTCAGCTGCATGTCCTGGCCCGGACGGCCGTTATCGCGCGCAACGTGCCGTTCCAGCTCCGACCGGACGCGCCCCAGCGAGACGCCCAGGCGGTCCAGGATGCGGGCCGCGACCGAGTCGTTCTCCCGGGTCAGGCCCAGCAGCAGATGCTCGGTGCTGACGTAGTTTTGTCCCAGACGCCCCGCCTCCTCCTGCGCGAAAAAGACGACGTGCCGGGCGCGCTCGGTGAACCGTTGCCACATGTGTTTCTCCTTGCCGGCAGGTTCGTGGCCGCACGGGACTTTTCCTGCGCGCCGCTTTTCGACGACCCGCCCATTTGGTAGGAGACCCGACCCGGTGCGTCGAAACTGTAAAAGTGCAGGAGGGAAAGCTCTGGACCGCAGTGACGAGAGGGTTGCATCGGTGCCCGTGCGCGGCACGACCCGGGTGGTGGGGGTTCTCGGTTACCCCGTGCGGCATTCGGCCAGCCCGCCGATGCACAACGCGGCGTTCGCCCACCTCGGGATGGACTGGGTGTACGTGCCGTTTGAGGTGGCGCCCGCGGATGTCGGCGCGGCGCTGGCGGGGGTGCGGGCGCTGGGCCTCGCGGGGGTGAACGTCACCGTACCGCTGAAGGAGCAGATCGCGCCGCACCTGGACGAGATCAGCGAGCGGGCCCGCGTGATCGGGTCCGTCAACACGGTGGTGAGCGCCAGCGGGCGGCTGGTCGGCGACTCGACGGACGGGCCGGGGTTCCTCAATGCCCTCGCCCAGGAAGGTGTTGACGCCGCGGGCCGCAAGGTCGTGGTGCTCGGGGCCGGCGGCTCGGCGCGGGCCGTCGTGTACGCGCTCGCGGAGGCCGGGGCGCAGGTCGTTGTCGCCAACCGGAGCGCCGGGCGCGCCCGGGCGCTGGCCGAGCAGTGGGCGTTTCTGGGCCGCATCGAGCCGGTCCCCTGGGAGGAGGAAGCGCTGCGTGCGGCTCTGGGTGGCGCGTCCGTGCTGGTCAACACCACCAGCGTCGGCATGCACCCGCACGAGGACGAGATGCCCCCCGTCCCTGCCGACGCGCTCTCCCCGGACCTCTTCGTCTCGGACCTGATCTACAACCCGCCGCAGACCCGCCTGCTGGCGCTCGCCGGGCAGCGCGGCTGCCGGGTCCAGAACGGCGTCGAGATGCTGGTGCAGCAGGGCGCGATCGCTTTCCGCCTCTGGACCGGCGTCGAGCGCCCGCCTTGGAACGTGATGCGCGACGCCGTGCGCCTGGCAACGGCACAACAGGGGTAGCCCGTGGCCCTTATCAACGCGTCGCCACGCGCGACACACGCGCACCGGACGGCGGACTCTGGATGAAGGAGATGAACCAGACGCCCGAAGTGGTCCCTTTCCGGGAGGAGTACGCGGCCGCCTTCGAGGCGCTCAACCGGGAGTGGATCGAGGAGTACTTCGCCCTGGAGGAGGCCGATCGCGCCCTTTTCCGGGACCCGCGCGCCGCCATCGTCGAGCCCGGCGGGCAGATCTTTTTCGTGGTCGCGGGCGGCGAGGTCCTCGGCACCTGCGCCGCCGTCCGCCACAGCGCCCGCGTGTACGAGCTGGCTAAGATGGCGGTCAGCCCCCGGACGCGGGGTCGGGGGTACGGCGACCTCCTGGTCGAGGCGGTCGTCCGGTTCGCTCGTGAGGCCGGGGCCGAGGTTCTCCTGCTGGTGTCCAACTCGCGACTACGGCCGGCTCTGCGTTTGTACGAGAAGCACGGCTTCCGGCCCGTGCCCGTGCGCGCAGTCCACGGCTACGCCCGGGTAGACGTGCAGATGGAGCTGGACCTGCGCGAGGGGAGAACGCAGGTTTAGCCGCCTGTGCGCGCCCCCGCAGGGCGAAAGGGCCTTAGCGGGAGCGGCTTCCCTCCCTCTTTTTCTTGATCCAGTGGGGCCGGATGCGGCGGGCGGGGGCGTCGGCCATCTCGTCGCGGGTGCGGGCGATGGCGGCCATCAGGGCGCGGCCCGACGCCTCCAGGGCTTCGCGGTCGGCGCGGCCCTTGGGGAAGGTGAACGGCGTGCCGAAGGCGACAGTGACGCGGGCGCGGTGGAGCCTGCCCTCGAGATCCAACATCTTGTTGGTCCCGGTGACGTAGACCGGCACCACGGGGCAGCCGGTCTTCAGGGCGAACAGGGCGGCGCCCGGCTCCGGTTCGCCCAGCCCGTCGCCCAGGTGGCGCGTGCCTTCGGGGAAGATGCAGACCACGCGCCCTGCGCGTCGGATGGCGAGCACCTTCTTGACCGCCTGCCGGTCCGGCTCGGCGCGCCGCACGGGGAACGCGTCGACGCCGCGCAGCAGAAAGCCGAGCGGCTTTATTTTGAACAGCTCGTGCTTGGCCATGAAGACGACGCGGCGGGGGGACGCGTCGCCGATGGCCACGGGGTCGAGGTAAGAGGTGTGGTTGGCGACCAGCAGGACCGGACCGGAGGGGGGGACGTTGTGCTCGCCCTTGACGTACAGGCCGCCCAGCGCGTCCAGCAGGAGCAGGCTGGCGCCCTCGAGCAGCCAGTAGGTGTCCGGCGCTCTGCGCGCGGCGGCAGGCCCCGGAGGCGGGAACGCCGCTGTCGCTCCCGGGTCGTCCTGGCGCGCCGCCGTGCTCACGCCTCGCGTCTCCGGGCGTCGATGATCTCCAGGACCTCCTCCACGACCTCCTCGGGCGTGAGATCGTCGGAGTTGATCACCACGGCGTCTGCGGCGGGCACGAGGGGGGCGACGGGACGGGTGGCGTCCCGCTCGTCCCGCTCGTCCTGGTCGCGGCGCACCTCTTCCAGGCTGGCCGTACTGCCCCGGGCAAGGATGTCCTTGTGGCGGCGCTCGGCCCGCTCCTCCGGGGAGGCGGTAAGGAATATTTTGATATCCGCGTTGGGGAAGACGACCGTCCCGATGTCGCGCCCCTCCATCACCACGCCGCCCTGCACGCCGAGCGCCTGCTGCAGCATCACGAGGGCGGAGCGCACGCCGGGTATGGCCGACACCGCGGACGAGAACGCCGTCACCTCGGGCGTACGGATCGACTGGGTGACATCCTCGTCGTCCAAAAGGACGCGCTGTTCGCCGCCGGCCTCATTGATCCGGAAGCGGATGCTCGCGGCACGCGCGACCGCGGAGATCTGGTCCGGTTCGGAAAGGGGGATGCCGGTGCGCTGGGCCTTGAGCGCGACGGCGCGGTACATCGCCCCCGTGTCGATGTACAGGAAGCCGAGCCGCTGTGCCAGCAGGCGTGCGACGGTGCTTTTGCCGGCTCCCGCGGGCCCGTCGATCGCGATCGTCCACGGCTTCATCATCTTTCGCGAAACCTCCCTGGGCCGGTTTACCCAGGACCCGCCCTTTATTCACCAGGGGGCAGGCTGTGTCCTTCTACGAGAGCGGACAGGCGGGCAAAGTAGTCGGGGAACGTCTTGGCGACGCAGCCGGGGTCGGCGATGCGGACGCCCGGGGCGCGCAGACCGATCAAGGCGAACCCCATCGCCATGCGGTGGTCGTCGTAGGTCTGGACGACGGCGGGGGTGATCCGGCCCGCGGGGTGGATCGTCAGCCCGTCGGGCCGCTCCTCCACGCGCACGCCCAGGCGGCCCAGCTCGGCGGCGACAGCGGCCAGGCGATCCGTCTCCTTGTGCCGGATGTGGCCGACGTTCTCGATGACCGTGGGGCTGTCCGCGAACGGGGCCACGGCGGCCAGGGTCATGACGGTGTCGGAGATCGCGTTCATGTCGAGCGAAACGCCGTGGAGCGTGCCCGCGCCCGCCACCTCGACCCAATCGCCGCCGCGCGTGACACGACACCCCATCGCCGCGAGGACGTCGGCGAAGGCCCAGTCGCCCTGCAGCAGGATGTCGCTGCCGACGCCGGGGATGCGCACGCGCCCGTTCGTGACGGCGGCCGCGGCCAGGAAGTACGAGGCGGCGGAGGCGTCCGGCTCGACCGGGTAGGAACCCGGCCCGCGCAGCGTTTGCCTGCCCGGCACGACGTAGGTGCGGCCCTCGTCCTCTACGTCCACGCGCGCCCCGAACTGCCGCAGCATCGCCACCGTCATGCCGACGTAGGGTGCGGAAAGGATCGGCCCTTCGAGGCGGATCCGGGTCTCGTCGCCGTCGGCGCAGGGGGCGGCCATCAGCAGGCCCGACAGGAACTGGCTGCTGCTGTCGGCGCGCACGGTGCACGCGCCGCCGCGCAGCCCCCGGGCGCGGACATGGATCGGGGGGCAGCCCGTGCCCGTACTCGCCGCCTCGACGTCCAGCTGCGCGAGCGCACGGAGCAGGTCTGCCATCGGGCGCTCGCGCATCCGCGGCACGCCGTCGATCACGAACTCGCCCCGGCCCAGCGCGACCAGGGGCGTCACGAACCGGGCCGTGGTGCCCGAGTTGCCGACGAACAGCTCGGCGCGGGCGGCCGGGATCCGCCCGCCCTGCCCGTCCACCGTGATCGCGTGGGCCGCCGGGTCCGCGTGGACGGCGAAGCCGAGCGCGCCCAGACAGTCCGCCATCCGCCGCGTGTCGTCGGCGCACACGGCCCCCGCGCGCGTCGGCGGCCCGGGTGCGAGCGCGGCCAGCACGCGGGCGCGGTTGGTGATGCTCTTGGAGCCGGGGACGCGGGCGGCGCCGGCGACCGGGCCGGGCGCGGGGGTGATCTCCAGGGTATCCATGTCTGGTCAGGAGGGCGCGCGCCCCTTGGCGTCGTGGCCGCGCCGGAAGTGGGCGTCGAGCGCGGCGGCGTCCCCGGCCTCCAGGGCTTCCAGAACGGCGTCGAGGTCGTCGCGGTAGGCGCGCAGCGCTTCGGCCAGGGCCGCCCGATTGGTGAGCGCCACGTCGCGCCACAGGTCCGGCGGGCTTTGCGCCACCCGCGTGGTCGAGGCGAACGAACCGGCGGCCAGGTCATACAGATGCGGGTTGTCCCGGGCGGCGGCCGCGGCCAGCGACGACAGGGCGTAGGCGAGCACGTGCGGCAGGTGCGAGGTGACGGCCACGGCCCGGTCGTGCGCGCCCGGGCCGAGCGTCAGCACGCGCGCCCCCACCGCCTGCGCCAGCCCGTTCACTCGGTCCAGCCCGTCGGCGCTTGTTTTCGCCGTGGGGGTGAGCGCCCACACCGCCCCGATGAAAAGCTCCGGGGTTGCCGCTTCCACCCCGGAGCGCTCGGACCCGGCCATCGGGTGCCCGGCCACAAACGTGCCCGCCGGCAGGCGCTCCTCGCCCGCGCGCGCGATCTCGCCCTTGGTCGACCCGACGTCCGTGACGAGGGCACGGGGCGCGAGGTGCGGGGCGAGCCGCCCCAGATCGGCGATGATCTGGCGGACCGGTGTCGCGAGCACCACCAGGTCGGCGCCCTCCACCCCGGCCGCCAGGCCCGTGGCGATCTCGTCCACGGCGCCGAGCCCGCGCGCCTTTTCGAGCCGCTTCCGGTCGCGCCCGACGCCGACCACGGCCTGCGCCAGGCGCCGACTTTTCAGCGCCATACCGAGCGACCCGCCAATCAGGCCGACCCCCACGATGGCGACGCGGCTAAACGACTCACGCCCCGGCCCCCGCTCCTTGCAGGAAACGGGGCCGGGGAGTGAGGTCCCCATCATAAACTGCGCCCGACCGCGGGGGCGATGCGCCGCAGGTCGCTCATGAGCTGCTCGAAGGCCGCCGGGTTCAGCGACTGCGCGCCGTCCTTGAGCGCCTTCTCCGGCTGCGGGTGCACCTCGACGATCACGCCGTCCGCGCCGGCGGTGATGGCGGCTTTGGTGACGGCGGGGACCAGGGACGCTTTGCCCGTGCCGTGCGACGGGTCGGCGATGACGGGCAGGTGCGACAGCTCCTTGAGCGCCGGGATCGCGTTCACGTCGAAGGTGTTTCGCGTGTAGGTCTCGAACGTGCGGATGCCGCGCTCGCAGAGCAGGATGTCGTAGTTGCCGTTCGAGGCGATGTACTCCGCCGCCTGAAGCCATTCCTCGAGGCGGGACGACATGCCGCGCTTGAGCATGACCGGCGTGCGGCACTGGCCCACGGCGCGCAGCAGGGTGTAGTTCTGGGCGTTGCGGGTGCCGATCTGCAGGATGTCGGCGTACTCGCACACGGTTTCGAGGTCGCGGGCGTCCATGACCTCGGTGATGATCGGCATGCCCGTCTCGGCGCGCGCGGCGGCCAGCATCTTCAGGGCGTCGACGCCGTGGCCGTGGAACGAGTAGGGCGAGGTGGAGGGCTTGTACGCCCCGCCCCGCAGGATGTGCGCCCCGGCGGCTTTCACCACGCGGGCGGACTCCATGAGCTGTGGCTCGGTCTCGACCGTGCAGGGGCCGGCCATGACGACCGCCTTTTCCCCGCCGATGACCACGCCGCGGACGTTGATCGTGGTGCCTTCCGGCCGGAACGATTTGCCCACCAGCTTGTAGGGCTGGGAGATGGCAACGCACCGCTCCACGAACGGGAGCGCCTCGAACTGCTCGGCGATCTCGGCCTTCTGCTCGTCCATGGCGCCGATGACGCCGACGAGGGTCTTTTCGACGCCCTCCGAAACATGGATGCCGAAGCCCCGCGCCTTGAGGTTGGCGACGATATCTTCCCGGTTGCGTTCGGTGGCGTTCGAGCTGAGGATGATGATCATTATTGCGCTCCTGTTGTTGGGGCCTGGCCGGGGCGCCTCTGGAGGGGCGCGCGGCGGGAGTCCGGCGTGACGGGGGTCTTCCGTTCGGTCGCCCGGGCGATGACCTGGGACAGCGCGTCGGCGAGCTGGTTCGCGGTGACCGGCTTATCCCCTTGCTTTGCCAACGGCGTGCCCGCGGGCAGGTAGCCGCCGGAGACGAGGCGCCGGACGGCCTCCGGGCCGGCGAGCGCGCCCGTCTTCTGCCGCCTTGCCTGTTCGGTATACTGGACGAAGCGCCACAGGGTCAGCGCCAGCTCGTAGCGGGTCACGGGTTTGTCCCCGGCATAGGCCGCCCTCGCGCGGGGGCGCGGGGCGGGGGCGGGCGGGTAGCCGACGACGATGCCCGCCTCCTTGAGCTGGCGCACGGCGGCGGCGGCCCAGTGATCCGCGGGCACGTCGGGGAACGAGGACTGCGCCCGCACGGGCGCGCAGGCGACGCCGGCCAGCACGCCCGCGGCGACGGTAAAAGGAAGCAAGCGTAAACAGCGGTCCATCGAGATGCCTTTCTAACCACTCCCCCGGCCCCTACCCCGCCCGGGGGAAGGGGAACCGGGGGGCTACGTGTAGGACAACAGCGCGTCGTCGCTCTGGCGGATGGCGCGGAACTCTTCCAGCGCGCGGCCCGTGCCGATGGCCACGCAGGAAAGGGGGTCGTCGGCGATCCGGACCGGGATGTTCGTCGCCAGCGCCAGCAGCTTGTCGAAGCCGCGCAGCAACGCCCCGCCGCCCGTGAGCGTGATGCCCCGCTCGATGATGTCCGAGGACAGCTCCGGGGGCGTCCGCTCCAGCACGCTTTTTACCCGCTCGACGATCGCCGTCACCGGCTCGGCGAGCGCCTCGCGCACCTCCGGGCTGGTCACCTCGATCGTCTTGGGCAGGCCCGCCACCAGGTCGCGCCCGCGCACCTGCATCCGCGCCTCGGTCTCCAGCGGGAACGCCGACCCGATCTTTATCTTGATCTCCTCCGCCGTGCGGTCGCCGATCATGAGGTTGTACGCCGTCTTGATGTGGCGCACGATCACCTCGTCCATCTTGTTCCCGCCGATGCGCAGCGACTTGGACAGGACGATGCCCGACAGCGAGATGACCGCCACGTCCGTGGTCCCGCCGCCGATGTCCACCACCATGTTCCCGCCGGGCGTCGATATCGGCAGCCCAGCCCCGATCGCGGCGGCCATCGGCTCCTCGATGGTGTACGCCTCGCCCGCGCCCGCCGCGCGCGCCGCCTGCAGGACCGCCCGCCGCTCCACCGAAGTCGCCCCCGACGGCACGCACACCAGCACGCGCGGCTTGAAGGCCCGCCGCCGGCCGCACACCCGCGCGATCAGGTGCGCCAGCATCCGCTCGGTCGTGGTGTAGTCCGCTATCACGCCGTCGGAAAGCGGACGGATGGCGACGATGTTGCCCGGCGTGCGCCCGAGCATCAGGCGCGCCTCCTCGCCCACCGCCAGCACCTTCTTGGACGTGCGTTCGATGGCCACCACGGACGGCTCGCGGAACACAACGCCCTTGCCGCGCACGAAGACCAGGATGTTCGCCGTCCCTAGGTCGATGCCGATTTCCGGGGTCAAGCGGAGCAAAGGCCCTGCCTCCCCGCATCCCCCGCGCCGTCGGGCGCCCACCCGCCTGCCTCGTCCTCGCGCCAGATCTGCGCGCCCACGGACCGCAGCTTCTCCACCAGGCGCTCGTAGCCGCGCTCCAGATGCTCCGTCCCCGCGATCCGCGTCTGCCCGTCGGCGGCGAGGGCGGCGATCACGAGGGCCGCCCCCGCGCGCAGGTCGAAGGCCTCGACCTCCGCCCCGGACAGCCGCGGCACCCCGGTGATGATCGCCGTGCGCCCGTCCACGTCTTCGGTGTGAGCCCCCATCTTCGCCAGCTCGGTCAGATAGCGGAAACGGCCTTCGAACACCCGGTCGGTGACGACCGACGTGCCGTCGGCGAGGCATAAGAGCGCCGTAAAGGGCTGCTGCATGTCGGTCGGGAAGCCCGGGTGCACCATCGCGGTCAGCCGGGTCGCGCGCGGCCGCCCCCGGGGGCCCGCGACGCGCAGGCCCCCGGGCGTCTCGTCGACCCGCATCCCCACCTCGGCCATCTTGGACGTGATGGGCCGCAGGTGGGCGACGTTCGCCTTTTCCAGGACGACGTCGCCGCCGGTGATGCCGGCGGCTAGCCCTAGGGTCCCCGCCTCGATCCGGTCGGCCATCACGGCGTACTCACAGCCGCGCAGCGTGTCCACGCCCTCGACCCGCAGCTCGCCCGTGCCGTGCCCGGAGATGCGCGCGCCCATGGCGCGCAGGAAGTTGCCCAGATCCTCGACGTCCGGCTCCTGCGCGGCGTTCTCGACCACCGTCGTGCCCCGGGAAAGCGCGGCGGCCATCATGAGGTTCATCGTCGCGCCGACCGAGGGCATGTCCAGGTACACGGACGTTCCAGCGAGACCCCGCGGCGCGCGGGCAGTCACGATGCCGTGGCTGACCTCGAGATCGGCCCCCAGCGCCTGCAGCCCCTTGAGGTGCAGGTCGATCGGCCGGGCCCCGATGTTGCA
>JAUJNC010000062.1 GCA_030446525.1 Armatimonadaceae bacterium | reverse complement strand
CTGCCATGAACGCTTCGGCTGATGAGCGAGATAGATGAACACTATGGATGAACATCCGCTGCGACGCGCCAAGAAGTGCAGCGCGCCACAAGGCAATGATGTTTAGAAATTATAGATGATTGGTATAATATGGACGTGTTTTATAGCAAAATGCTATAACTAAACAGGCACCTTTCGGACAACAGGCGGAAGTTGTGCCGTCCGGCAAAGACACTCCAAAGACACTCAGGGAGACACCATGAACGAGCAGATTCAAGAGTTCTTTCAGGAAAACGGCTACTACCAGGCCAGAAGTGTGTTCTCGCCCGCTGAAGTCGCCCAAATGGACGCCGACTTCGACCGCATCGTGGCGCAGTTGTATTCCAGCGGCGAAGAGATCAACGCGCGCTGGCGCGGTGACACCATGAAGGAGTTGGACCGCCATCAGGCACTGGCAGCCCGGAATGCAGATCGGGCTGGGCGTGTTAGCGTTGCGAAACACCACGCTGCCGCGCGACAACTCGTCCAGAACCGGCGTGCGGATGACTGTGTTGCCCGCGTAGCCGGTCACGTCGGCGCGATGCTCGTCCGACATCAAAAAGAGAACGTTGGGGCGGCGCGATTGCATGGCTCGCTTCACTCTTCTTCCTTCTTGGTGCCGGAGCGGACGAAGGTGCCCTCATCATGCGCTTTGGTGATGGCGGCCAACTGCGCCGGGTCGCGCAACGGATCATCCGTGTCGCGCCGCCACGCTTCGAGTTGGGCGCGCAGCCGGGTTTCGATGGCGGTGTGCTCCGGCTTCCCGGCCAGGTTGCGGAACTCCCGCGGATCGTTTTGCAGATCGTAAAGCTGCCACTGCGGCGCGTTGCGATGGGTGGCAAAGACCTGTGCGCCGAGGGAGCCTTTGGGCGGCGACTTGGTCAGGTCAATCCACGGCTCGCCGCCACTGGGTGTGATCTTGGGGTTGGGGCGGTCCGGCAGCAGCGTGTGGATCAGCTTCCAGCGCCCATCACGCAAGCTGCGCTGCGGATACCAGTCCCTGGAGCCATGCGAGTTGTTCTCCGCGCCAAGCACCTGGCGCCACGGTGCCTCTTTGCCGGTCAGCAGCGGGCGCAGCGAGGCTCCCGGCAACGGAGCAGGGAGCTTGACGCCCGCCGCATCGAGAACCGTCGGCAAGAAGTCGATGGCAGAGACCAGGTGGTCGTCGCGATGCGGCGTGGTCGCGCCCGGCCACAGCACCAGATACGGCACCCGGATGCCCGCTTCATAGACCGCGTTCTTGCCGCGCGGAAATGGAGCGCCGTGGTCGCCGATGAAAATCACCAGCGTGTCCCGGTCGCGCCCGGCATTTTTGAGTTCGTCGAGCAAGAGGCCGATCCCGACATCCACACGCGCGATTCCGTTGTAGTAACCCGCCATTTGCTCGCGCACGCCTTTGTTTAGCTCGTCCACCGGATGAAACGGGAACGGGCGCATCTGCGCCGGGGTGTGCGGCTTGGCCGGCACGCCCTCGAACTGGTCGTGGAACGGTGTGTGCGGATCGAAATAATTTACGTAGAGGAAGAACGGCTTGCTCTGCTGCTGCGCCGCTTGCATCTGCTCGCGCGCCGTCTGCGCCACCCACTTCACGTCCCATGTCTTGGTGGCATCGGTCTTGGAGAAGTCGAAGGGGAAGGCGTCCGCCGGGTTGACGTGGAGTTTGCCGATGATGGCGTTGTAGTAGCCCGCCTGCCGGAGCAAGCCCGGCATGGTCGGAATGCCGTCGTGCATCCGGTAGTTAAAATTCGCCAGACCCCAATGCCCGTTGTGGTGCGGATACAACCCAGTCAAGATGGAGGAGCGCGACGGGCTACACGAGGGTGCGGTGATGTAACCGTTCTGGAACTGCACGCCCTGCTCCGCCAGCGCGTCGAGGTTGGGCGTGCGCGCCAGAGTATCGCCGTAGCAGCCGAGCTGCATGCCCAGGTCGTCGGCGGTGATGAGCAGGATGTTGAGGCGCGGCGCTTTGGAAGGCGGTGTCTGGGCCAGGCTGCACCGGGTCAACGCGCCCGCCGCCAGCGCCGCGCCCGCCGTCCCGATGAAACGCCGGCGAGAAAGGAAAGAAGTCATGGAGATTATTCCTGTTTCGAGGGAACTTCCGATGCCGCCTGTGAAACGGCGTCGCGGCGCAGCGCCCCTTGCGCGTCCGGATGGAGCGGAACCGAAAGCGCCATGTCGCGCCACTGCAGGCGGAGGCGGCCCTTTTCCGCCGCCGCGCGCACCGGCGGCAGAGGCGCATCGCCCTCGGTCATTTGCAGCGCGAAACCGGCGGCGGCGACTTCGAGTTCGTCCAGCTTGAAGGCGCGCTCCGGGCCGTTGTAGAACACCACGTCGAGAAAGGCGGCGTCTTCGGTTCTGCCGGCTTCCCAGCGGCCCACAAATTCGCCAAAGCGCGCGTAGGGTGCGGCGATCTGCACGTGCAGATCGCCGAATCGCAGGTGCGCGGCGGCCGCAAGGTCGGCGGGCGCAGTGATGTTGATGTTTTTGGCCGCGCCGCCGAATTCCCAGCGCAGGCGGAAATCTTTGGCCTGGACCGTGGCGTCCTTAATCTTGTCGAGGGAGGGGTGCTTGTCGCCGCCGTCGGTGGCCAGGGCGAGCGCGGCCAGCACGCTGCCTTCACGCTGCGCTCCCCAGAAGTGCACGGTCTGAAAATCGTAGCCGTCGTGCAGAAAACGCAGGCGCAGATACGACGGCTGCTGCGGCGTGCCCCAGTGGGCGAGCAGGTTGCTCCTCTGGTTCCACATGTCGTTGAAGTTGATCGAGCCCAGCGCGAAGGCGGGCGACAGGTACGTCGTACCGACGATGGGAGGCTCCCCCTTTTCCGCGTCGCCTTTGTGAAAAGTTTTCACGACAGAGCGCGGCGCTTGCAGCGGCTCGAAGAACGCTTCCAGATCCGGCGGGCACGGCGCGGGAACGGTATCGGCCTCACCGGGCTCCGCGACGCCCCACTCGATGCGCCCGCTCGTGTTGCGCTCGATAAAGGCCCACAAGCTTTCGCCGGACAGGTCGCCGTAAGCGCGCGAATACGGCCCGGCCCACTGGCGCGTCGGCGGATGAAAATGCTGCGCCAGCTCTTGCCACGCCATGTGGTATATCTTCTCGATCAGCGGTTTGGCCTGCGGATTTTGGGCGTGCAGGCGCAGCTTGGCCAGGTCGCGCAGCGCCACCATCGTGTAGGTCGGGCTGTTGTATTCCGACAGAGCGCCGTGGTGCATCGTGTGTTCGTGGAAGCGCCGTAGGCGCTCCAGGGCATAGGTTAGCAGGTCGGGGTCGCCGTACAGTTCCGCGGCCACCAGCGTGACGTAGGTGCCCATAATGGCGATGTTGGTGTAGCCCGGCCCGACGTTGCGCGTGCGGATTGCCTGCGCCGCGCGGCGAACGGCGGTCTCAATGCCGCGGTTCAAGTCGTCCGGCAGGCGATGGCGGTGATACAGCGCGACGTGCAGGAGGTTCACGCTCAGAAAATCGGCCCAGTTGCGGTCGATATAGGGCGCTTTGGCGAGCGGCTCTTCCAGATACTTGGCCCAGATGCCGAACGAATCGCTGTCGGGATCGGCGTCCTGAAACTCCAGAACGCGCCGCACAATCGCTTCGGCGCGCTCTTCCCGTTCGGGGTCGCCGGTATCAAGCAGGGCGACGGCGTAGGAAAGCGATTCGCGCGTCGGGTGCACCGTGGTGTTGCGCAGATAGGTGTTGTAATCGTAGCCGCCGCCCTTGTGAACGGCCAGAAGCCGCTCCCGCGGGTCGTACTGATCGTCGCGTTTCTTCAGCGAATTTTCCAGCTTCTCGAGCTGTTCCGTGGTCCGTTTCATAGCAAAGCGCGGCTCCTTTATGCGGTCCCAACTGCGACACGCTCTCGTCGTCCCAGGCCGCCGCATCGCCGCGCATCAGGGGCACGAGGCTGCGCGAATCCAGCCCGTGGTTTTGGGGCGACGAATCTATTCGCCGCCTTCATGGCGTTTTGAGCGTGATTTGCAGCGGCGCCCTCGTGGCGTGGACGCCGCGTGTCGTTGCGCCGCCCACTGCAAACTGGTATTCGCCCTCAAAGGCGTTGGGAATGACGACCGTGCCGTCCTCACTGGTCGCAAACTCGCCGTTGGTGCGCCAGGCGCGGTTGATGAGGTTGTCGATGCGCTCGAAACTGGGTTTGCGCGTGCCGTCTTCGCGCAAAAAGCCGCGCGGCGCTCGCTTCCAGCTTTTGTTGTCGGACAGGTTCCAGATCACCACGCCGACCACGTTGGGATGCGAGTAGGCCAGGCGGTAAAAAGTTTCGGCTTCCTCGGCCTGGCGCGCTTCGCCTTCGGGCGTGGTTTTGCCCGCGCCGTTTGCCCCGCGCGGCCCGGACATCACCGAGAGTTCGGACAGTAAAATCGGGCGCTTGAGCAGGCTGAGGCGTTCGAGCATCGTCCACAAGCCCTGCGGCCCGCGCGACAGGCCGCCGTGCGTTTGCTGGCCGATGACATCGACCGGCGCGCCCGCTTCGATCAGTTGGCGCAGCAGGGTGTAAAAAGCCGGGGTCGAATCGAAGTCGTTGACCACGGCGGGCACGTTCGGGTTGAGGCGCTTGAACTCTTTGAGGTAGCGCGTCAGCGTCAGCACGACGCCGTCCTGACGCATCAGGGCAGTGAGCGGGTTTTCCCAACGCTCGTATTGCACCGGCTCGTTCCACACATCGACATCGGCGAACTGCGGGATGACGTCTTGCGACATCTGCTGCAAATGCGCGTCGAGCAGGTTTTTCATGGCGTCGGTGGGCGTGGGAGTTTTGGCGACCCAGCCCGGCACAATGTCCGGCGTGTTCCAGGCGACGACGTGGCCGCGCGGCGTGATGCCGTTCGATTTGAGCCAGGCGATCTGACGCAAGACTTGGGCGTAGGGAGCGGCGGCGGGTTTTGGCCCGTTGGGAAACGCCTTTTTCATCATCGGCTTGATGTCGATGGTGGCGTAGTTGAATAGGCGCAGCAAAGCCTCGCGCTCGCGGGTTTCGGCGGGGGTTTCGCCTTCGTGCGGCACAACCCACGAGCGCAGCAGCGTGCCGAACTTGAAGCCGTGGCGCAGATGCCGCACCGTCACGCGCTGGTTGGTCAGAGGACGGCCTTGCGCGTCCAGCACGCGGATCGTGAGCGGGCCGGTGCGATGCTTGCGGATGCGCGCGTCGGTTTCCTCCAGCAGTTTCTTCTCGTCCACCGGCGGCAGTTGGGGGCCGAGTTGCGCTTCGAGTTCGCGCTTTTCGGCGGCGGAGAGCGCCGCTTCGCTCGTCGCCTGCAAGCTGATTTGCGTGACGCTAAAGCTGCCGGGCGCGGCGGCGAGAGATAGCAACACTGCGTCGTTTTGCAGGTCGGGCACGAGCGCGAAACCGCTCATCTCCACAGCCACACCGGGCTGCAATCTGACCGCGCGCGACCCGTAGACCGTGCCCGGTCGCGGGGCCAGTCGCACGCGCACTTCGACGGGCAACGGCACGTCGGCTTGCAAACGCGCTCGAAAGCGATACAGTCCAGCGGGAGGTTCGCCCAAATTCTGCTCGATGCCAGCGGGCGCGGCTTTGGTGGCGGTCTCGGCCACGATTTGCATCGCACCGCCTGCGTCGCGCACTTGCGCCGCGCCCACGGCGGCGAAACTCGGCTTCAATAGTTCCTGTGCGCTCAACGGCGCGGCGCAAAGCAACGCGACGGACGCGAACACAATCGGGAAGATGCGGGGTGAGCCGCGAAAATGGATTTTCATCGGGTGGTTCACTTTGCCTCCGCTGTCGCCTTCGGGCGCCGTTTGCCGTTCCTGCGTCTTCCGTTGTCCTGCCCGCGTTTGCGATCCTGCGTTGCGGCGGGCGCCTGGTTCGCAGCGGGCGCATTCGCCGGAGAAACGCCGGGCGGTTGCTGTCGATGTTCCCGCGCCGCTTTTTCGAGCAGCGCCTTCATCTGCGCTTCAACGGCGGCGTGCTGCGGAGCGCCCGACAGATTGCGGTATTCGTTGGGGTCGTTCTGGTGATCGTAGAGCAGCGTGGCGCCCGCGCCGTAGTCCATGTAGTGCCAGCGCTCGGTGCGCACGCTCCGGGCGCGGATGGTGTCGGTGGCCCCGTTGCCGAGCACCGAAAACGCGGGCCGCTCCCACGCCGCGCTCGGATCGCGCAGCAACGGCGCCAGGCTTTTGCCCTGCAACTTCCACGGCGACGACGCGCCCGGATCGGGCAGGCCGCATAACTCGACCAACGTCGGATAAACGTCCAGCAACTCGACAGTGCGCGGCGAGGCTTGGCCCCGCGCCATGCCCGGCGCCGCGATGAGCAGCGGGATGCGGATCGATTTGTCGAACACCTTGACTATCTCCCACTGCCCACCGCGTTCTCCGAGCGAGAAACCGTGATCGCTCCACAACACGATCACCGTCTTGTCGCGCAACTTCAGATTCTCGATTTGATCCAGCAGCACGCCGACCTGCGCATCCATGAACGAAATCGAGGCGTAGTAGGCGCGCAAAGCCTCGCGCCGCTGGGCGTCGGTGATCGGCGGCTTGTTGGGATCCGGGTCGCCAGCCGCGCGCCGCCTGCAGGATGTTCTGCTCGGAAAGCGGCGGCTCCTGCGGCAGCAGGATTTTGGCCGGGTCGTAGAGGTCGAAATACTTTTTGGGCGCTTCCCACTTCTGATGCGGCTTGCGAAAGCCCGCCGCCAGAAACCACGGCTTGGGCTGACCGTTGGCGTCGCGGCCCGCCGCCCGCCGCCTGCGGCTGCATCAGCGCGGCGATCTGGCGCGCGACCTGACCATCGCCGAGTTCTTCGTCGCGCGCTGTAGCGCGGCCAGCCAAGCCGAGTTTGGACGAGGTGCCGCGCACGTTGGCGTAGTCGCCGAACACTTCGCGCTTGTTGAGTTCGTCTTTGGTCAGCGGGTGACGACCGTCGCGCGTCACGTCCACCAACGACGAATCGGTCTCCCGGGTCATCTCCGGCTTGTTCCAATCGTGGAAAATCTTGCCGACGCGCGCCGAAAAGTAGCCGTTCTGCTTGAAGTGCCGCGGCAGAAAGATCACGCCGGGAATGTGCTGCGACGGCATCGTGTCGTTGTCGAGGACGCGCGTGGTGTCGGGACGCAAGCCCGACAACAGCGAGGCGCGCGACGGGTTGCACCACGGCAGTTGGCAGAAGGCGCGGTTGAACTGCACGCCCCACGACGCCAGACGGTCGATGTTGGGCGTCTTGACGACCAGATGCCCGTAGGTGCCGAGATTGGTGTTGAGATCGTCGACCGCGATGAACAACACGTTCGGTTTCGCGGCGGGCGCGGCTTGCGCCCATGTGGGAACGGGCGAGGCCGCGCGAGGCCGAGCAGCGCACTGTGGCCGATCAGGATGCGTCGTGAGGGTTTGAAGTTCATCAGGTTTCTCCGAAAGCGGTTCAAGGCTCCGTTCAAAGTTTCGTTCAAGGTTCCACCGCAGAGTGGCGGCGGCGGGATGTCATGTCTCGATTCACTCTACTTTCTTCTTATGTGGCAACGCCAACGCTGGCAGCGCGGCTGTCGTCTCCATGAAGCGGCGGCGAGGAACGAAAGAAGTTATGATGTTGATTCCTATTCCGGATTGAGCTTAACTTATAACAGCAGGTTATTTCCAGGGTAGCGAGCGCCGCCATTCGAGCAGCGCGGCTTTCATCTGTGCCGCCCGGTCCGGCGCGTTCGCGGCAAGATCGCGGGACTGCGCGGGGTCCTGTACGACGTTATATAGTTCGACGGAGTCCCCTTTTTTCCTTCATGTGGAGCTTCCAACCACCGCTGCGCATCGCCAGTTGGGGGTTGACCCGCTCCGCCTCGCCGAAGCTGCGCTCCCAGAACAGCGGCTTCGCGCGCAAGCGAGTGCCGCCCCGCAAAACATCGGCCATGTCCTCTCCGTCCGGCTGGTATGCGGGCGGCGGCGCGATGCCGGTCAGCCGCAGACCGTCGGCAGCCAGTCCACGCCGGAAAGGACGGTCGAATCATTGACCCTGCCCGCCGGGACCGTGCCGGGCCAGCGCGCGATGAAGGGGACGCGGACGCCGCCTTCAAGCAGGCTGCCCTTGCGCCCCCGGAACGGCCCGGTGGAACCTGCCTGATCCGGGTGGACGGCGGATTCGTGGGCCGGGCCGTGGTCGCTGGTCAGGACGACCACGGTGTTTTCCGCGACGCCCAGTGTTTCCAGACCGTCCAAAAGGCGGCCCAAGCCTTGTCCCATCCGGTGAGGGCGGCGTAATAGGTGCGCATGGCCGCCTGCGGGTCTTTCTGCCGATGGAGGTACTCCCGCGTTGGGGCGGCAAAGACGCCGGGGTCGAACGTCTTCCTGTCGTAAACGGCCCGCTCTTCCGGCGTCGGTTTCAGCGGATGGTGCGGCACCAGAGAAGCCAGGTGCAGATAAAGGGCTGCCGGTCGCGGCGTCGCTTAATAAAGTCCAGCCCCAGGTCAAGCGATGCGCCCGGTGGCTTTGGAGCGGTGGTACGGGTCCTGCAAGGCCGCCGGATCGTCCCACAGCGGCGGCCCGTTGCTGAGCGTGCCGCGATGCTCGTCGAAGCCGTACTCCGTGACCTCCGGCCCTTCCCGGTCGCTGCCCAGATGCCACTTGCCGTACTGTGCCGTGGCGTACCCCGCCTTCTGAAGCAGGCGCGGCACGGTCACGACCGAAGAATCGAGCCACCGGACGGGGCTGGAGGGGTCGGGCAACCCGCCATGCACCCGGTGGCGCGCGGGGAAGTGCCCGGTCAGGAGAGCCGCTCGTGACGGAGAGCAGACCGCGTGATTGGCGTAGTATTGGGTGAAGCGCGTGCCCTGGCGGGCCAGCCGGTCGGCGTTCGGCGTGAGCAGGTAGGGATGGCCGCAGCAGCCCAGATCGCCCCAGCCCAGGTCGTCTGCGATGAAAAACACGACATTGGGGCGTGACGGCGGCGCGGCGCTCGCTTCCGTCCTGTTCAGCGCGCCCGCCGCCGTCGCGCCCGCCAGCGCGGCGCCCGTAGTTTGCATGAATCGTCTCCGCGTCATCGTTTCTTCGTTCATTTCAGCACCACGGTCGGAAATCGCGTCGCGTCTTTGTCGCCTGCGATGCCTTCGCTCAGCTTGAGATAGCCTTCGCGCACGGTGTCGTTGGCTTCGTCCAAATCGTTGACCACGAAGCTGAAGCGCACGCCCTGCTTCAACTGTTCGTCGCTCAGGCCGAATGCCATATACGGCAACTGCGCCTCGTAGGTTGTGATGTCGCCCGCGCGCGTGGTCTTGAGCTTGACCGCCCTGACCACCGCGCCGCCGTTGTAGGCGCGCGGGGTGCTCCACGAGTGGACGAGGGACTGACCGTTGCCAGCGCGCGCCAGGCCGAGTTCGAAAACACCGTTTTGACCGGGCACGGCCAGCGCCATCTGCACGCTGTCGCCCTGCCACATATCCTTGCCGCCATGCGGCTGGCGCTGCATGTCGTCGCGCACCTCGAAGAAGCGCAGCCGCAGCACGTTGTCGCCGCGTCCCAGCCACGCCCTGGCGCTCAAGTCTTGTGGGCCGCCACGAAGATGATTCGTTGCCGGGTCAATGTCGTTGGTGTTCACGATATCGCCCGCGGCTTGCAGCGAGAAATCGGGCGTACGCCGCGCGAAGTCGCCCGCCGGAATGCCGACACCCAAGCCGAGAGGAATCACGGCACGCGCTTCCAGGCCAGTGGTGCCCAGGCGCAGAGTCGCCGTCACCTGTTGCGGCACAGCGCTGCTTTGCGCTCCGGCGAGCAGCGAAATCGGCAGCGTGGCTTCGGCCTCGCCGCCGGCGGGGAATCTGCCGCTCAAGCGTCAGCGGCGCGCGGGTCGAGAGCGGCGCGGGCACGTCCCACGTCAGGCGCGCCGTCTGCGGCGTGTCGAGCGGGTTGCGCAGCCGCACCGTCAAAGTCTGCGTGCCGCCCGGAACCACCGCGCCGGGCCGCTCGACTTCGAGCAGCGCGCCCTGCGGCTGCGGCTTGACCCCGGCGTTCTCGATCACCAGATACTGCGGCTCGCGCGACACGTTGAAGATCACGCGGCCCGCACTGACCGGCAGCGTGGTGCTGTTGCCCATCAGGTCCACCACGCGCGCCGTGGCTCCCGCGCCGACGTTGAGCACCGTCGGCGCGTCGGCTAAACGGCGTCCTCCGTCCACGCGACCAGGGCGTAGTCCTGGCGTCATCGCCCGAAAAGTCGCCCTTGCCGTTGAAGGCGAAGCCCCAGCGTCCCTGTCCCAGCTTCAGCTCGTGCGAGAACTGCCGCCCGCGCAGCACGCGCGCCATCCCGTTGTAGGCGACCCAGACCGGGCGCGGCGAGAAGTCGGCGTTGACCATGTTGTAGCCCGCCGCCGAGCCGCTCTCGCCCGCACGGTTCCAGATGTTGAAGTAGTGGTAACCGCGCGCCCCGCGCGCCCACACCAACGCGAGCCGCTTGGGCAGCTCGACGGCCTGATCGTATTCGCGCTCATAGTTGCGGCTCATCGCCGTCTCGTTGAAGTAGAGCGGCTTGGTCACGTTGTATTTGCGCATCAACGGCAGCAGGCGATCTTCCACTTCCTCGCGCAACGTGCGGAACGAACTATGCTTGTGGTAAGCCAGCATATCGAAGTAGGGCTTTCCCTCGCTCAGCGTCAGTTCCAGCACTTTCGGGTTGTTCAGGCGGTGGATCATGGAGGCGAAGCCGCCGGTCATCACGATAGCATTGGGGTCAACCGCCTTGATCTCCTGGTAGGAGGCTTTGAGCAGTTCGAGATACTGCTCCGGCGTGCCCTTCCAGAACGGGAAATCCGGCTCATTCCAGATTTCGTAGAAGCGCACGCGGCCCTTGTAGCGCTGCGCCTGCGCCCGCACCCAGGGACGCCACGCATCCATGCGCGGCGGGTAGCGCCACTGCTGCTTCTCGTCGCCGCGCTCTTTGATGAGTTGCGTTGTTTCGGGGCTTTTCGTCCACTCCAGCCCGCCATAAGCGACCAGGTTCTGCCACTCGGCGCCGTATTTATCGAGCAGCGCGACGGTTTCGTCGAGCGGTTTCCAGTTCCACTGATCGGGGCGGGGCTGCACGTTATTCCAGTCGGTGTCGGCGCGCACCGATTCGGCTCCCACCATCGTCGCCGCGCGAATTACGCGCTGTTTCTGTTCGGGACTCCAGCTATGGCGAAGGCCCGCGTTACCAAAGACAAAACCCTTGGAGACACCCGGCGTGACGCCGACGGGATTCAGCACGGCGAACGAAGCGTGACCGCTCGCGCTCTGGCCCCCTTGCGACAGTTGCCAGTCCACATATTTGATGCCCAGGCGCGGCCCGATTTGTTGCGAGGTCAGAGGGCGGCGCACTTCGCCGCCAGGCGGGATGTTGATGGCGCCCGCCGCTACCAGTGGCACCGTCGCACTCGAGCGTTCCTTGAGGCCAACAGCAAGGGTGGCGCGCACCAGTGTCGCACCCGTGTTCTTCAAGACCAGAACGGCCTTGCTCACTTCTTGCGGGCGCACGAAGTGCAGTTCGTCGCCGGTTTCGACTGTGGCCGTCACTGCGCCGAGCGGGCCTTGTGCGGGCGGCTGAGCGGCGGACTCACTTTTCACTGATGCGGGTTCGACGATGCCACAGGCCGCCAGAACAACGGCTCCGGCGAGGGCTGCGGTAACAGATATGGTGATGGGGTTTTTCATGAAGGTTTCTTGACCGATGTTCGATACGTTTCAGGGGTTAACGGGGCACTCACCATCGGATAAAGCAGGTTCCAGCGCTCGTCTTCATGCCCCGCAAAGCGTGTTGGATCGAAGCGATCTTTGCCGTAAGCCAATTGAGCGCGGCGCAGTTGAGTTCGTAATCGTTCTCCGCCATCCGGCGTGATTTGTGGATGTGGCCAGAATTTGGCATCGTAGCCGCCGCCATAAGGCAAGGACAAGTCGAAGACTGAGCGGAGGCTACGGCCTTGATCATCAGCCCAGTGCCAAAGATCTATGCCAACCCGTTGGGCTAACACGGCACAATCCACGAAGGCGTTGAGGTTGTAGTGCGTGTAAGAGTAGGAGCGGGCGCGCGCCAGTTCAAAAGGCAAGGAGCCGTCAGGGGCGATCTGCGGCGTGAAGCGTCGCCTGGGCACCTCTTCCAAAATCCGGGTTGCGGTCTCGCGTTGATCGGTGAACAGCGAGAACAAAGCCGCCTGAGCGTCGAACCAACTACCGTGATTGTTGTGTTGCTGCGCCTCGTTCAGGCCGTTTTCCGAAGTGAGCAGCCATTGCGCGTAAGCGGCAAACCATTGTTGCAGAGCCTTGGCCTCGCCCGAGGCCAAGGCTCCCATGTCTTCGAGCAGCCCCGCCATGTCCGGCAAAAGCCGCAGCGTCACGGTATCGATGATGCCGATGCCCCGGCCCTCGCAGATGCCCGGAATGGCTTGAGCGTAGTTCAAATGCGGGTTCATCCGAGTTCCAGGCTGCAAGAACCAGGTGCGGATGCGTTGGGCGGCGCTTTCGGCATAGCGGTCGTTACGCAGAAAAAAAGCGGCCAGGGCCAGGGCTTCCACGCTGCCGGCGAAATGGGACAGGGCGACGCTGTCGCCCTGGTCGGTGGCCGGATTGGTTTCGCCATCGCGCCGGACATAAGGAAGACCATCCGCCGTCTCAGGATTGGGCCACCAGTAGCGTCCGAAGCTGAAGTAGTCATGCTTGTCGCTACTGGACGGCACGACCGGTTTATCCAAAACGCTGTGGAGCGGCTGCTCCAGCGCGGCCTGTGCTTCGGCGCGCAGCCGCTCCACAGCCGGAGAATCTTCCGAAAACTGGTTTCGGGCTTCATTCAACGAGTCACGATCGAGCAGAAACATCGAGTCCTTTTCTGGATCAGTCGAGAACGACTGTCGGGAAGCGTAGCGTGTCCTTCTGCGTCGCCAGGCCGTCGCTGAGCCGGATGTAGCCCTCGCGCGTCGTCTGCTTCGCGTCGTCCAGATCGTTGACCACGAAGCTGAAGCGCATGCCCTGCTTCAACTGGTCATCGCTCAGGCCGAACGCCCCATAAGGCAGCGTTGCCTCGTAGATGGTGAGGTCGCCCTGACGCCGCGTTTGCAGTGTGACGGCTTTGAACACTTCGCCGCCTTTGAAGCCGCGCGGCGTTTGCCACGAATGCACGACGGGCCGCCCATTGTCACCGCGCGCCAAGCCCAACTCGAACGAGCCGTCCTGACCGGGCACGGCCAGCGCTATCTGGATGCTGTCACCTTGCCACATATCCTTGCCGCCATGCGGCTGGCGCTGCACGTCGTCGCGCACCTCGAAGCGCAGCCGCAGCACGTTGTCGCCGCGTCCCAGCCACGCCCTGGCGCTCACGTCCTGTGGCCCCCGCCACGTAAGGTGGTTGGTCGCGGGATCGATGTCATTGGTGTTCACGATATCGCCCGCGGCTTGCAGCGTGAAGTCGGCGGGGCGCGTGGAAAAATCGCCCGCCGGTACGCGAACGCCCAGCGACACCGGGATCGCGGCTTCAGTCGATAACGCTGTGCCGCCAACGCTGTAAGTCGCCGTCACCTGTTGCGGCGCGGTGCTGCTTTGCGCTCCGGCGAGCAGCGAAATCGGCAGCGTGGCTTCGGCCTCGCCGCCGGCGGGAATCTGCCGCTCAAGCGTCAGCGGCGCGCGGGTCGAGAGCGGCGCGGGCACGTCCCGCGTCAGGCGCGCCGTCTGCGGCGTGTCGAGCAGGTTGCGCAGCCGCACCGTCAAAGTCTGCGTGCCGCCCGGAACCACCGCGCCGGGCCGCTCGACTTCGAGCAGCGCGCCCTGCGGCTGCGGCTTGACCCCGGCGTTCTCGATCACCAGATACTGCGGCTCGCGCGACACGTTGAAGATCACGCGGCCCGCACTGACCGGCAGCGTGGTGCTGTTGCCCATCAGGTCCACCACGCGCGCCGTGGCTCCCGCGCCGACGTTGAGCACCGTCGGCGCGTCGGCTAAAACGGCGTCCTCCGTCCACGCGACCAGGGCGTAGTCCCTGGCGTCATCGGCCCGAAAAGTCGCCCTTGCCGTTGAAGGCGAAGCCCCAGCGTCCTGTCCCAGCTTCCGCCTGTGCGAGAACTCCGCCGCCCGCGCAGCACGCGCCATCCCATTGTAGGCGACCCAGGCCGGACGCGGAGAAAAGTCCGAGTTCAACATCCGGTAGTTCGCCCCTGAGGAGGTATCGCCTTCCCTCGACCAGATCGTGAAATAGTGGTAGCCCGCCGCGCCGCGCCGACCAGACATAGGCGAGCCGCTTGGGCAGTTCGACGGCCATGTCATACTCACGCTCGTATTCGCGGCCCACCGCTGTCTCGTTGAAGTAAAGCGGCTCTTTCACGCCGAACTTCTGGCGCAGGGGAATGAGGTCATCGTCTACCTGCTTTTGCAACTGTGCAAACATACCGTGGCGATGGTGGGCGTGCAGGTCGAAATAGGGCTGGCCTTCGCGCAGCGTCAGTTCCAAAAGCTTGCGATTATGGCCGCCGTGATCGAGGCTGGCGAAGCCGCCGGTCATCACGATGGCGTTCGGATCAACCGCCTTGATCTCCTCGTAGGCCGCCTTGAGCAGTTCAAAATACTGCTCCGCCGTGCCCTTGAAGAACTGGATGTCCGGCTCGTTCCAGATCTCGTAGTAACGAATTTTGCCCTTGTAGCGTTGCGCCAGCGTGCGCGTCCAGTTACGCCAGGCGTCCAGGCGTGGAGGGTAGCGCCACTGCTGTTTCTCGTCCTTCTTTTCCTGGATCAGTTGCAGCGTTTCGGGGCTTTTCGTCCACGGCGCGCCGCCGTAGGCGACCAGATACTGCACCTGCGCGCCGTATTTCGCGGCCAGCGCCACGACCTCGTCCTCGCCCGCCCACTTCCACTCGTTTGGCTGGGGCTGCAAATTGCGCCAGTCGGAGCCGCCGCGCAATGACTCGGCGCCGACCATCGTCGCCGCACGGATAAGGCTCTCTTTCAACTCCAGCGGCCAATAGCCGCGCACGCCCGCGTTGCCAAAGACGAAGCCGCCCGCCACGCCCGGCGTGGCACCGACCGTTCAAAACCGCAAAGGAAGCGTGCCCGCTCGCGCTCTGCCCGCCGGATGACAACTGCCAATCGACATACTTGATGCCCAGGCGCGGCCCGATCATCTGCGCCGTCAGCGGCTGTCGCGCCTCGCCGCCCGGTGCGATCTCGATCTGACCCTGCGGCGCCAGCGGCACCGACACGTTGGGGCGCTCCTTCACGCCGAATGAAAGCTCCGCCCGCACCGGCGTCGTGCCCTCGTTCTTCAACACCAGCGCCACTTTGCCCACATCGGCGGGGGGCGCGAAGTGCAGTTCGTCGCCGGTTTCGACGCTGCCTGTCACTTGCTCCAAAGACGAAGAGGAACGCACTTGACCCGGTGCGGCGGGAGCAGGCGCTTTCTGCGCGCAGGCCATGCCAGCCGTTGCCGCTATCACAAGAGGCAGCAGCGCGGCTTGAGCAGAAAGGTTGAGAATCTTCATGGTGTTGTGTTTTTTACTTCTGACGGGCTGGCGTCGCAAAGACACGATAGCCTCCGGCGGGCAGATCGAAATTATCATTCACCGTGGCGTCGCGCGGCTGGCCTTCGGGCTGTGGCGTGGCGTCCGCCAGACTCCGCGTCGTTCCCGGCGGCAGCGTCACGGGCTGCGCTTCGGTTTTCGACAGGTTGGCCGCCACGATCACGCGCTCGCCGTCCAGTTCGCGCTCGAAGGCGTAAACCTTGTCGTCGCGCCCGGTAGCGAGCTTGCGGAAGCTGCCGCCGTAAACCGCTGGGCGGGCGCACAGGGCCGCGGCATCGCGGTAGAAAGCGGGCAGTGCGGGCGAGGGCGGCGCACCGAACGGGATGTCGAAACCCTGGACGCGGTTGTGTGGAATCCCGCCGTAAAAGCCGATCTCCTGGCCCATGAAGATCAAGGGCCGCCCACCGGGCAGGATCGCGTTCAGCAGCCACAGCGCGGGCAGCGCCACGCCGAATTTGTCCGAGTGGCGAGGCACCGCCGGGCCGTCCTGGGCGCCGTAGATGCGCTCGACGGTGTGGCGCGCGTGGTAGTGACCGCGCGCGGCGCCGGTCTGGTCGTGGTTGAACAGGTAGCGCAGGTAAACGCTGCCTTCCGGAGCCTTGGCCCGCTGCTCGCGCAGGAGGTCGTCGAGGATCGTCGCCGGCTCGCCGCCGTCAAGAATGCGCCAGTAGACCGCCGGCAGCTGCCAGTCGTAGAGCATATCGAGCGGCCCCAGCAGTTCCGTCTCGTCCGCCTCGACAAGCATCAGCAGCCGGTTGTCGGGGTCGAGACGGGGCCGCAGCCACTTCCAGTGTTCCACCGGAGTTTTTCCGGCCACATCCTCGCGGAAGCCGTCCACGCCGCCTTGCTCCACGAATTTGCGGCGCGCTTGCAGCATGTATTCCCACAGGCCCGAGGCGCGATCGGCGTAGCTGAGTCGGGCGATCGGCTCCCACGGCGCGTGAAACTTCACCCGGCCCTTCGGATCGCGCAGATACCAATCGGGGTGCTGCGCGAGCAGCAGCGAATCCCAGCTGGTGTGATTGGGCACCCAGCCGAGCATCACTTTCATGCCCAGCGCGTGGGCTGCGTCGGTGAAACGCTTCAAGTCGGCGAAGTTGCCGAGCAGCGGGTCGATTTCCGTGTGGTCGCGCGGGCAGTAGGGGTTGCCGCGAAACTCCGTGTCGCGCTGCTCTTCGGGCACGGGTACGGGCGAAGCGCCGCCGTTGGCCCGCAGGAACTCCGCGCGCGGCTTCATCTGCCCGCGCGGGTGGACGGGCATCAGCCACACCACATCCACGCCCAGGTTGGCCAGGCGCGGCAGGTGCCTTTGGGCGGCGACGATGGTGCCTTCGGGCGTGTAGTTGTGCAGGTTGAGCTGATACAACACCGCGCCGCGCGCCCATGCCGGGCCGCCGGGCGCCTGGGCGGGCAGCGAAAACGCATCGGCGCCGGCCACCAGATGGGGCAGCGCCGCCGTCGAGAGAGCAGCGGCCACAAGACCGGTTTTACATGTGGAGAACGTTTTAAGCATTTCGGATTCGTTGAACGTCATGACTCTGTTTGCAGCGAACCTCAGTGCGCTGGCTGGCTCAGCACGAGCAGCGGGAACGAGGTCGCGTCGAATTCGCGGCCCATGCCGGGTGCAACTTGAATCCAACCCTTCCGCCCAGCACCGTCGTTGTCGTTGACCAGCAGGTTGAAGCGCACGCCCTGCGACAAAACCTGAGGCGTCAGGCCGAACTTGGCATCCGGCAGCGTCACCTCGTAGGTGCGTTGAGCCTCCTTGCGCGCGATCTTGATTCCGATGTCTTCTCCGCGTGCCTGAAGCCCCTGCGGCGTTTCCACAACTTGTGCTTTGGCCTGTCCGTTCACATCGGATAGAGCCACCTGCCAGGCGCCGACCTGCCCCGGCCCTTGCAGCGCGAACTGCACGCTATCGCCCTCCCACGGTTTCTCGCCCGTCGCCGGGGAAAAGACGTCGTCAATGACGAGGACTTTCAACTTCAGCGCCTGACCATCGTGCGACAACCACACTTTGGCGTTGGAATCGTCGCGGCCTTTCCACAGCAGATGATCGCTATTGGGATCGGCTTCGCGCAGGTTAACGACCTGCTCCTGACGTTCGAGGCTAAACGTCCATTGCCCGAAGTCGCCGCGCGGGATCATCACCACGCCCGCCGTCACCGGGATCGAGAGCGTGCCGTTCCACGGCGTGCCCGCGACCTCGTAGCGCAAGGCCACCGTCTCGACATCGCCAAATTTCGCCTTCAAAGTGGCGGGCACCGCCACGGGGATAGGCACGCGCACCCGGCTTCGCGGCGCGACCTCCACCGTGCGCCGGCCCGTGCCACCACCGAACGCCGGGGGCAGGTTCCACGACAGGATGAAGTTCTGCTTTTGGGGCAACGGGTTGTTTAAATCGGTATCAATTTGCACCGTCCGGCCCGGAATTGCATTGAAGCTGCCCGACGGTGCCACCACAGTGCCCGCCAGTTTCGGCTCGCGCTTCGCGCCGCGCAGCACGAGATACTGCGGCATCTCTCCGATTTGCAGCAACGCGCGATTCGCCACCAGTCCCTTGTTCTGGAGATTGCCCATCATGTCGCGCGCCGCCACTCCGGTCGCGTCGGTTTCCAGCACCAGGTGCGAGCCACTCCGGGCCGCGTCCTCGTTCCACGCCACGATAACCTGCTCGCCCTCGCCCTGAAACAGAAAGCCCCACTGTCCGGCGGGTAGCGCCAACTGCTTAACGAACTTCTTGTCGCGCAGCGCAGCGGTGAGCGTGTTGTAGGCGGCGTAAACGGCTTTGGGCTGACCGTCGCGGGTGAGCAGGCCGTAGCTGTAGCCGGGTCGTCGCGGGTCACCTTCGCTGCGCCGGTCGTCGTGCAGATTGAACCACGTATAGGCGCGGGCGCCGCGCGACCAGGCCAACGCGACTTTCTTGACCAGCGTCGCGGCCTGATGATGCTCGCCGTAGCGTGTGTCCATCGCCGTCTCGGTGAAGTAGAGCGGCTTGTCCAGCGCGTCGTGCTTTCTCATCAAGGGCAGCAACTGGGTGTCCATCTCGCGCGCGAATTCGGGAAACGGGCCGTGCTTGTGGTAGGCCAGCATCTCGAAAGCATCTTGGCCGTCGCGCAGCACGGTTTCGAGCATCTCCTTTTTGCGCCCATGATGGTTCAGGCTGGTGAACCCGCCGGACATCACGGTGGTCTGGGGAGTGACCTTCTCGATTTCCTCGAAAGCCGCCCGCTGTAACGCCAGGTATTCGGCGGTCGTGCCCTGGAAGAAGCCAATATCCGGCTCGTTCCAGATCTCCCAGAAGCGTACGCGGTCGCCGTAGCGTTTGGCCTGCGCCGAGATCCAGGTGCGCCAGGCATCGAGGCGAGGCGGAATACGCCCGGCATTTTCGTCCGGCCCCGGCGTTCTCGAAACGGCCCATGAAGGGCCGCCGCCCACGATCAACTGCACTTCGATGTTTTGCTTCTCGTGAACTTCAAAGATGCGGTCGCCAAAATCCCATTTCCATTCGCCTTGTTTGGGTTGCGTCGCGCCCCATGAGATGCCGCTGCGCACGACTTTGACGCCAACCAGCGCCGAAGCCAGCGCTGCTTTTTCGCTGCGATTATCGGGCGACGCGCCGTAGGCAATGCCGAACAAAAAGCCCTCGGCGCGCCCCGGCGTCGGGCCGCTCGGCTTCATGTAAACCAGCGACTGCTTTTGCGCCGGGCTTTTGCGGCCGGCGTGCTCCAGTTGAAACTCGACCCACTTGATGCCGAACCGACCCAGCATCTTCTTCGACAGCGGCCGGCGGGTCGTGCCGCCGGCTGGGATCTGGACAACGACGCTCTCTTGCTCGATGCTGCCGTCGAACGACTCGACGCGCAGGTGCAGCGTGGCCGAAACGGGCTGTGCGGTCGCGTTTTTGAGCACCACCGCCACGGTTCCTTCCTGTCCCGGCGCGACGACGTGAATGGGATGCCCCGTCTCCAGCGCAGCGGCCAGTTCGGGCGGGGCCGCCGGTGCCGGTGTCGTCGCGGCAATCAGGACGATCACAGCCAGCGTGGCCTTCCAAAACCCGCCTTGCACGTTAGTGACAGATGATTTCATGAGTTAATCCTACTTGCGCCGGGCATTGACCTGCGCCTCGCGGCCTACACGTGGCCCGGGCGCACGGCCCGAAACTGCGGCAGCAACGGGTCATCCGTGCGCTCCATCTCATCCAGCAGCAATGCGCGCATCACTTTGACCCGGTCCTGCTGCGTGGCGTCGCCGATGAGATTGCGCTTTTCCCACGGATCGTTTTGCAGGTCATAGAGCTCTTCCGGCGTCCGAAAAGGAAGTGCTGGACGCGCTCCGCAAGCTGCGGATCGTTTTCGGCGGCTGCTGACATGGCGTTGAAGGTCAGGCCGCCCATGGACTCGTTCCTGAACTTCGTTTTCTCCATTTGACCATACGTTCCACAGGTAAGAGAACGTGGCGCCGCGCACAGCGCCCGGATAGGCACGCCGCCGTGGATGGTGTTGATCCACGTAAATACATGGTCACGACCCTCTTGCGCTTGGCCTTCGATCAAAGGCAGCAGCAGCGAGCGACCGTCCATACCGGCGGGCGCGGGCACACGAAGTATTTGCAGCAGCGTCGGCATCATGTCCACGTTGCTGACAAAATCGCGGGTATTGATGGCGGCTTCGGGCAGGCCGGGATAGCGGATCATCAGCGGCGTGCGCGTGCCACTGACATACAGGGTGGTTTTGGCGAAGGGAAACGCCATGCCGTGATCGCCGATGAAGGCGACCGCCGTGCACGCCGCTTCCCCGGAGGCGTGCAGCGAGGCCATGATCTGCCCGAAGCACTGATCACAGCGACGCACGCTGTTCCAATACTGCGTGACCTCACAGCGCACATCGGGAAGCTCGGGCAGGAATGGCGGCACGATCCACTTCTTCTTCGCGGAACTCCGGCTCGACCGGCGTGCCGCGCCGTGCCAGGTCTTCCGGCGTGCCGTAAAACGGACGATGCGGATCGCAGATGTTGACGTTCAAGGAAGAACGGCTTGCCCGCGGTCTTGGCTTGCCTGATCGCCTCCGCCGTGTCCCTGCGGTAAGAGTCTGGGTCGCGCACCCGCTCCTGAGAAAAAAGAGAAAAGTCCCAGCCCATCTTTTCGAGGGGTGTCATGTGGCCGAGTTTGTTGATGCCCGCCGTAAAATAGCCGTGCGCCCCCAACACTTCCGGCAGGGTGGGCACATCAGCGTGATGTCGTTAAAACCGGTGGCGCTGTTGCGATGCGGCACACGGCCGGTGAAGAAGGCGGAGCGCGAGGGCTGGCAGATCGGCGCCGCCGCGTGCGTGTGCGAGAAACAGTAGCTCGTCGCGGCAAAGGCGTCCAGATTCGGTGTGGCGCCCAGCGGGCAACCCATGCAGCCCATCGAATCGAAGTTCAGGTCATCGGTGGTGATGAGGAGCAGGTTCAGCCGGGGCAACGCGGAGCCGCGATCCGCCGCGTCGGCACCAAGTGGAGTAGTCGTCATAGTAACCACGGTCCCTTCAACTGCCGTTTGATCGCCGTTCGCCGCTGCCTGACAGCGGTTCATACCAGGACAGCAGCGGTCTTTCTTGCGCCGCATCCACGCGGCAAGCTCGGCTCGCATCCGCTGCGCCACCTCCGCAAGCTCCGGGTCGTCGATTCGATTTTTCAAGGCGTTCGGGTCGGCCTCGTAGTCGTAAAGCTCTTCGGGCGTTCGCTGCCAAGCAGAACCGGACGCGCTTTCCACCAGCGGATCGGATTTCGCGGCCTCGCGCATCGCTTTCCAGGTCAGGCCGCCGAACGGGTCGCCCGGCGTGTAGGAACGCTCGCCGCCGGCCCAGGCGTTGTAAACGTAGCCGTAGCGCCCGCGCAGCAGGCCGCGCATCGGCATGTCGGGATGCCCCGGCGTGTGATGGAAGACCGTGACCACCTGGTCACGCCCCGGCTGCTTCCGACCTTGAAGGAGCGGCGCGAACGAGCTGCCGTCACTATCCGCCAAACCTGGCAGGCCGCAAACCTCAAGAAGGGTGGCAGCCAGATCCACCGCGGAGACAAAATGCTCGTGATCCACGCCGCCGGGACGGGTCACGCCCGGCCAACGGACCATCAGCGGCGTTTTCGTGCTGGCAAGATAACAGTTCTCCTTGGCGAACGGGAACGGGCAGCCGTGGTCGGACAGGAACAGCACAAGCGTATTCTGTTCCTCGCCCGAGTCGCGCAGCGCCTGCAAGGTCGCCCCCACGCTGTCGTCGGCGCGGCGCACGCCGCTCAGGTACTGGGCGTACTCCCGCCGCACCTCGGGCAGGTCCGGCAGGAACCCGGGCAGCGCGATTTCGTCGGGCTGGTACACGCGCGACGGGTCGGGGAACGGCCCGCCCTTCCCGTCCGCCGCCGGCTTCTCGGTTCCGGGGAACGGGCGATGCGGGTCCGCGCTGTTGACCACGAGGTAGAAGGGTTTGCCCGCGGCGGTCGCCTGCCCGATGATCTCGCCGGCCCGCCGCCCCAGGGTCTCCGGGTCGCGCGCGTAACGCAGGTTCTCCCAGTCCCAATGGTTGATCGCCACGTCCCACGGGAACTTCTCCGGCGGCGCGTGGTGCGTGACCTTCCCGAGCATCGCCGTGAAGTAGCCCGCCGCCTTCAACCGTTCCGGCAGCGTCGGGACCCCCGGTTGGACGCCGTAGCCTGGCTCGCCGGAGGAGTCGATACCGCCGTAGTAGCGATGCGGGTAGCGCCCGGTCTGCATCGAGGTGCGGCTCGGGACGCATACGGCCTGGGCGACGTGCGCCCGCTCGAAACGTAGCGCGTCGGCGGCGAAGCGGTCGAGGCTGGGCGTCGCTTCCGGCGTCGGGCAGCCGTAGCAGCCCAGGGTGTCCCAGCCTATATCATCGGCGGTGATCAGCAGAACGTTCCAGCCTGCCGCCGGCGCTTCCGGTAATTCGGCTAATGCGGCGCGTGTGGTTGGGCTCATGGGGGTTTTCCTCCAAACAGCGTTGTCATCCGGGCGACCGTTTCGGCGTACTTCGGGTCGTCCGCGAGGTTGCGCCATTCGCCGGGGTCGCTGTCGTGATCGCAGAGTTCCCGAGAACTCCCGCCCCGGCATACCGAAGGAATTGCCGCCGCCTCATTGCAGACGGTCGTCGTCGGGGTGCAGCGGGATAAGGTAGCGCTGGTGCGCAGGCTTGTCGGCGCGCTGCGGGTCCAGCCACAGTTTGCTCTGCTGCATAAACTTGACGTGACCGTCGGCGAACACGATCGTCACGCCGTTTTGATGGCGTGTGTAGCGTGGATCGGGCGTTTGTGGCCCGGCGTAGGCGCCGTTCCAGATGATGGACGTATCGTGATGGTTGGCGTTATACACGCGTTTCCACCGCGGGCCGGCACTGTCATTGAACCCGTTCCACACACCCACGGTGCTGTCGGCTATGAACGGCAGGTCGGCAGGTCGGCCAAGTGAGGCCATGGTCGCGCCGAGGATGGTTGTGTTCGCGCCGTAGCCGTGGTAGTGGGCGACCCGTATGCCCTGCGGGTCGTTTGGACTGCGCTGCGTGGAAAAGCTCGGACCGGGCGAACTGGGACACTGGAACAGGTTCGTGTTCTTGAGATAGGGCTGCGTTTCGGTCATCCAGTGCGCCCACGACCAGCCGCTGTAGCCCGCTCCGGTGTAGTTGTTGAGCGGGAACGCCTCGTCATAGTCCTGGGCGTACATCATCAGCCCGGTCCCGATCTGCTTCAGGTTGCTCATGCAGGCGGCCTGTCGGGCTTTTTCGCGGGCCTGGGCGAACACGGGAAAAAGGATAGCAGCGAGGATCGCTATTATGGCGATCACGACGAGAAGCTCGATCAGGGTAAAAGCAGAGCTTTTACCCGAGGTGAACGCGCGGCGCTTGTCCGCGGGGCAAACAGGGGGCGGCGCGGGGCGCGCCGCCGCGAAACCTAGTACCTTCATTTCTTCCTCCTCAACGAGACGGGACGACTCTGGTCCCGAGGGTCGTCGCCTTTTCAGGCGCTCTGACGAATCAACAGGCTGCAGGGCAAGGAGACGGCTTCCGGTTCCCATGCCTCCCCCTGCTCCAGTCGGTGGATCAGCCGCTCGACGCAAAGCCGCCCCACCTGCTGCAGCGGCATCCGCACGCTCGTCAGCGGCGGATCGAGCGCGGGGCACATGTCGTGGTCGTCGAAACCGACCACGGCCACGTCGTCGGGGACCCGCAGGCCCTTTTCCCGGCAGCCGCGGATGAAGCCGGCGGCTATGTGGTCGTTACAGGCAAAGACGGCATCCGGCGGCGCCAGGCCGCCCTGCAGCAGCCGCTCGGCCGCCCGCAGCCCCCCCTCGACGCTGAAGTGCTGAGACACGATGAGCGCCTCGTCGGGCGTCAAACCCCGCTCCGCGTGGGCCTGACGATACCCCGCGAGGCGCTCCCGACTCGCGTTGTTGGTTGCCGGCCCGCCCGCCAACGCGATCCGCCGGCGCCCCCGGTCAAGGAGATGCCGGGTCGCCGCCCAGCCGCCCTGCCGATGATCCACGACGACGCTGTCCGCGCGCGTCGTCTCCGGGGGGCGATAAAATGCCAGCACGTACGGCAACCCCGTAGTGGGAAGCGCGGCGAGGATCTCGGGGTGCTCGTCGGAGTTGCCGGAGATCGAGATGACCCCGTCCATGCGGCGGGCGGTCAGGTCGTGCAGCGCGCTGACGGCCTGACTCGGATCCTGGTTGTGCGGCGCCAGGAGCATCTTGTAACCGTGCTCGCGCGCCGCCTTCTCCACCCCCGCGATGATACGGGTCGTGATATACGACTGCAAGTCACGCACCAGCACGCCAAATGCCTGCGTGCGGCCAGTGATCAGGCCCCGCGCCAGCGGATTGGGATGGTAGCCCAGTTCCTGCGCCGCCGCGAGCACCCGCTCCCGAGTCTGCGCCCCGACCGCGCGGCTGTTGTTGAGCACGTACGAGACGGCGGTCACGGAAGCCCCGCTGGCCCGGGCGACGTCTTTAATCGTCGGCCTCTGCTTCGGCGCCTCGCTCCCGAGGGTGTTTCGCTCTCGAATTACCCGTGTGTGTGGCACGTGAAACCTTTCACACGGAAACTATAACATAAGCCTTCCCCTTCGTCAAGCGTTCCAGGCGACTATGTGTTACTGCTCAGGGAACATGCGCGCCATGCTCGGGTTCGGGGACCGTCACTTTGGGCAGAAAACAACAACGGCGCGCCGAGATCCTCAGCCACGCAGGTCCTTCAGGGCTTTCTCCAGGACGCGCTTGATGTAGTTCGGGCCGTTCTCTTGCGCGGCGGTCATCGCCCCGAGCGCGGGCCGGGCGCGCGCGTCGAGGCGGTCAAGGGCGTTGGCGGCGTGGAGCGCGGCGTGCTCGTCCCCACCGCGCAGGTCGCGCACGAGCACGTCCACGGCCGAAGTGGGGTCTTCGCCGTAGCGCCCGACCCACTCCGCCGCCGCGACCCGCACGCTGGGCGACGGGTCCTGGAGGAGCCCTGCCAGCTTCGGCCCCGCCGGCTTCGCATCCGGGCCCAGGTACAGCATCCCGGTCGCCGCCTGATAGCGCACGGCGGCGTCCGGGTCGGAAAGGCACTCCGTGAGCGGCGCGAGCGCGTCGTCGCTCTTGAGAAGCAGGCGCGCCGTGTCGAGGCAGCGGTCCAGCGGGTACTTTTCGGGGTGTTCGCGCACGGCGGCGTAGGGCGCGGGGCCCAGCCGCGCGTGCATCTCCGCCTCGGGCAGCAGGCCCAGATCGCGCACGTCCCGCATCCACTGCTCCAGCGCGGCCCGCATCCGCAGGAGCGTTTCGCGGTGGGCCGGGTCCGCCGCCAGGTTCGCGATCTCGTGCGGGTCGGCCTGAGTGTCGTATAGCTCCTCGACCGGCTTGGGCGCTTCCCAGAAGCGGGACTGGGCCGCGTTCAGCTTGCCCGCGCGATGCCGCTCCTCCCAGACGCGCGTCGTCGGCGTCTCGAACATGTAGGCGAGATGCTGGCCCTGCGGCAGATGCGGCTGGAAATTGCGGACGTACTTGTAGCGGCCGTCGCGGACCGCGCGGGCGCAGTCGTAGCGCTCGTCCATGCGGTCACGGAAGGCGTGGACGTAGCGGCGCGGCGGCGCGGCCCCATCGCCGAGGAACGGCCGGCCCTGCATGTGCGCCGGGACGGACACGCCCGCCAGGCGCAGGAGGGTCGGGCCGAAGTCGGTGAAGTCCACCAGCCGATCGGTGGCCGTCCCTGGCGCGCCCGGCGCGAGATGGCGCCACCTGGCGGGGAAGCGGATGATCAGCGGCACGCGCAGGCCCGAATCGTACAGCCAGCGCTTGCCCCGCGGCATGCCGTCGCCGTGGTCCGAGAAGAAAAAGACGACGGTGTCGTCGGCCAGCCCGTCCGCGTCCAGCTGCCTCAGCAGGTCGCCCACCTGCCGGTCCATCAGGCTGACGCTGTCGTGATAGCGCGCCCAGTCCTTGCGGACTTCGGGCGCGTCCGGATGGTAGGGCGGGACGGGGGCCTTGGCCGGGTCGTGCCGCTCCGCCCCCGTCAGCTCCCCGGTACGCTTCGCCCAGGCGGCGTCGCCCGCCCGGATCTGCGACTCGTGCGTCGTGTTGAAGTTGAACACGGCGAAGAACGGCCTGTCCGCCGGGC
>JAUJNC010000061.1 GCA_030446525.1 Armatimonadaceae bacterium | reverse complement strand
ACACACCCTGCGGCTGACCAACGAGGAGGCGCAGTCATGACAGCAATAGCAACCGACCTGCCGGCCGTCGCCGGGGGCAAGCCCGCCAAGGAGACGCCGTACGGGCGCGAGCCGCGCTACGGCGACGAGGAGCTGCAGCAGCTGCGCGAGGCGCTGGAGCAGGGCACCCTGTTCTACGCCCAGGGCAAAAAGGTCACGGCGCTCGAGGAGGCGTTCGCGCGCCTGTGCGGCGCCCGCCACGCCGTCGCCACCAGCAGCGGGACAGCCAGCATCCACGCCGCCCTGATCGCCCTGGGCGTCTCGCCCGGCGACGAGGTGATCACCACGCCCATCACCGACATGGGGACGGTCGTCCCCATCCTGTACCAGGGGGCGGTCCCCGTCTTCGCCGATCTCGACCCGCACACGTACAACCTGTCGCCCGACGCCGTCGAGGCGTGCATCACCCCCAGAACGCGCGCGATCCTGGCCGTGCACCTGACCGGCAACGCCTGCGACCTGCGCGCCCTGCGCGCGATCGCCGACCGGCACGGGGTGCTCCTCATCGAGGACTGCGCCCAGGCGCACGGCTGCCTGTACGAGGGCCGCCCGGTCGGCGCCTGGGGGCACGTCGGCTGCTACAGCCTGAACGAGTTCAAGCACATCGCGTGCGGCGACGGCGGGGTCGTCGTCACCGACAACGCGGACTGGGCGACGCGGCTGCGGCTGGCCACCGACAAGGGCTACAACCGCAGCCGGGTACCCGCCTCGGCGGGTGTGGCGCTCGAGCGCAAGCCCTATTTCCTGGCCAACAACTACCGCATGACGGAGCTGCAGGGGGCGGTGGCCCTGGCGCAGCTGCCCAAGCTGCCCTCCATCGTCGAGCGGCGGCGGCGCTGGTGCGCCCGGCTCAGCGCCGCCCTGCACGGCCTGCCGGGACTGTCGCTGCCGCAGGTGACCCCGAGGTGCGAGCCGTCCTGGTGGTTTTATATGATGCGCGTCGAGCCGGAAACGTTGGGGGCCGACGCCGACCAGTTCACCCAGGCGCTGCGCGCCGAAGGGCTGCCCGTGTCGGCGCATTACACCGAGCGCTGCATCTACGAGTACCCCCTCCTCGCCGACCACAGCGCGTACGAGCGCGGCGAGCACCCGTACGAGGATCACCCGTACGGCCCCGGCCAGTGCCCCCACGCGGAGGCGATCCTCGAAACCTGCGTCCAGCTGGCGGTCAACCAGGCCTACACGGACACAGACCTCGACGAGACGGTCCGCGCGATCCGGCGCGTCGCCGCCTGGTTCCGGGAGCGATAGGGGACCGCCGTGCTGGACGCGTCCGCCACCTCGCCGGAGGTCGAGCGCTCGGGGATCCGGACCGCCCTCCTCCCGATCGGCGCGACCGAGCAGCACGGGCGGGTGCTGCCGCTCGCCACCGACACGCTGGAAGCGGAGGCCGTCGCCCGTGCGCTCGCCCGGCGGCTGGGCGACGCGTACCTGCTCCCGGCCCTGCCGTTCTCCTGCTCGAACATGCACGCGGGCTTCCGCGGCACCGTCTGGCTGGAGGCCGAGACGCTGGACCGCGTGGTCAAGGACATCGTGCGCTCCTTGTTCGGCCAGGACTTCCGGCGCGTCGTCCTGGTCAACCATCACGGCGGGAACATGATCCTGCGCGCGACCATCCGCGATCTGAACCACGAACGGCAGGGCGCCAAGGTCGTGCTGGTGCAGCCCCGCCTTGTCGCGCTGGGCGAGCTGGCGCAGATCCTCGAGACCACGGGCGAGGTGCACGCCGGCGAGTTCGAGGCGTCGCTGATCCTCGCCATTGCCCCCGACCTGGTGCGCGCCCCCACTGCCGGGGACGACTTCCTCCCCCCGGCCGGGCCCGAGCAGCTGGACTACCAGCGCCTCGGCGAGATCAGCCCGTCGGGCGTCTGGGGGTGCCCGAGCTACGCGACGCGGGAAAAAGGGGAGCGCGCCATCGCCATCATGGCGGAGCGCATCGCCGCGCACGTGGAGGCGACGTTCGCCTCGCTCGGGCTTGCCGCGTCGTAGCCGCGACCGGCGGAAAGGATGTGAAGGCGAAAGGGGATGGGCGCGTGGCTCTTCTGGGGGTTCGTGCTGGCCGTTCTGCTCGGCACCGCGGCCGAGGCGCAGGAGAAGTTTGAAAGGCTGGGCACATTTATCGGCCAGGGTGCGCCGCTGGGCGCGCTGGTCGGCCCGGGCCCGAACGGCTCGGAGCGGTTCTACGTGGCCCACTCCTATGCCAGCAGCATGGACGTCGTCGCTTACGAGCCGGACACGGGCAGGTACCGGGTGTGGCGGAACCCGGAGGGCGGCGCGTGGGCCATGGAGAACGGCCCGGACGGACGCGTGTACATCGGCACCTACTACAACGGCCACATCCTGCGCCTGGACCCCGAGGCCGGCACGCTCGACGACCTGGGCCAGGCCATAAAAGGCGAGACCTACGTCTGGGAGCTCTCGCTGGGCCCGGACGGCAAGCTTTACGGCTGCACCAATCCCAACGCCAAGCTGCTCCAGCTCGACCCCGCCACCGGCAAGGTCACGGACCTGGGCCGGATGGACGCGACGCAGAACTACAACCGCCACGTCTTCGCGGCCGCGGACGGCTGGGTCTACTGCGGCATCGGGACGGAGCGGGGCAACCTGGTCGCCTACCACCCCCGGACCCGGGAGCGGCGCAGCCTGATCCCCGAAAGCGAGCGCGGCCCCGGCACCGCGCGGATCACTGCGCGGCCCGGACGGCCGCGCCTACGGCACCCACGGCGGCAAGCATTACCGCCTCCGGGACGCGCCGCCACCCCGGTCGCCACGCTCCCCCCGAAGGCGCCCCGCACCCGCCTTAAAGACGGGCGGACGGCCCGGCGGCGCTCTCAGGCCTACCCGGGGCGGGAGCCTGGACTCCTTTCCGCGTGGGCGCCGGCCCGGACGGCAAGATCTATGGCGAACTGTACCTGCCCGAGTACCTGCTGCGATACGACCCGCGAGCGGCGAGCGCGTCAACCCGGGCCTGATCGACGGCGCCGAGGCTTATTCCTTCTGCCGCGCACGGCAAGCTCTACATCGCGTCCTACCCCGGCGCGACCCTGCAGATCTACGACCCCGCCCAGGTTGTTCAGCCGGGGACCACGCGCGCCAGCAACCCCGCCTTCCACGGTCCGGTCGCCCCCAAACAGAACCGCCCCTTCGACATGGTGCTCGGCGGCGACGGCAAGGTCTACATCGCCTGCGTGCCCGCCTACGGCTACCACGGCGGCGCTCTGGCCTGGTACGACCCAGGACCGACGCCCTGGAGCACGCCGCCGCCCCGGTCAAGGACCAGAGCATTAGGCGCTCTGCGCCCTGCCCGGGAACCTGCTCGTGTGCGGCGGCATCCGTGGCGGCAACGGCACCCAGCCGCGTGCCAAGGAAGCCGCCCTCTTCCTGTGGGATACGGCGAAGCGGCGGAAGGTCTTCGAGTGCGTCCCCGTGCCGGGCGAACCGGACATCTGGAACCTGGCGGCAGGGAACGACGGGCTGGTCTACGGCACTGCCGGCCAGACCCTCTTCGCTTTCGACCCCGAGACGCGCGCCATGGTCAGGAATACCACGCTCCGCAAGGTCCGGTGCCCCTGCGCGCCGGGCTGCTGGCCGACGCCCCGACGGCCGCGTCGTCGCGCTAACCGGCCCTCCGCGGTCTTCATACGCTTCGCCGGCGGCAAATGGCACGTGCGCGAGTTCGCGCCCACGACAAGCCGCCGCCGTCGGCAAGGCGGTCGTCGGCGACTGGCTTGCGCCGTCGCCGACCAGCAGCAGACGCTCGTCCGCTGCCGCATCCCCAAGGGACCATAGAATCCACGCGCAAACACTTCGGGCTGCTTCCTCAGACTTTCCAAGCCCGTTGACTTGCGCGACAGGTTGGATATACGAGTGCTTACGTCTCGCTCTTTGGAGGTAGGGGTGTAGCACCGTCCTGAAAACGCGCATCGTCCGCATGGGGAACTCGCAGGATCCGCATCCCCAGCTCTTGATAGACCAGGTCGGCCTCGGCGCAGAGGTCCAAATCGAGGTGCAAGCGGATCATCTCATCATCCGGCCCGCTCGTCAGCCGCGTCAGAGGTGGGACGAACAGTTCCGGGACATGGCCAAACAGGGGGACGACCGGCTCCTGGATGAAAGCTCGCTTTCTCCCACTGGTTGGGAGGAAGGGACGAGTGGGAATGGTAGTCAAGCGCTTCGATGTGTACCTGGTCAGCTTGGACCCGACGACCGTGGGGAGCGAGATCCAGCAGACCCGCCCGTGTGTTGTCGTGTCACCCGATAAGTTGAACCGCCACATCGCCACGGTCATCGTCGCTCCCATGGCGAGCGTGGGCCGTTCGTACCCGACCCGGATCGCCTGTCGATTCCAGGACAAAGACGGCCAGGTTGTCCTGGACCGACCACGCGAACCGTTGACCAAAACGCGGCTCGTCAAGCGGCTCAGGCGCTTAACGGACGAGGAGCAGAAAGCGGTTGTGGCTGGGCTTGCGGAACTGTTCGCGGAGTGAATCAGCCGGGGCGCAAGGCCGACGTGCTGTGTTTGACCTGCGCCAACACGCCCGGCGTGTGGGAGTACCTGACATACCGTGCTGCCGGTTTCGCCGGCGGCGAGACCGACTGATGTTGAACAGGAAGACAGCCCGGGCTGAAAAATGGCACAGAGTGCGCCTGTGTCACACATCGAGATCGATGCCACGTTCTTCTGGAGGGGAAAGGTAAACCTGTTCTGTCCAGAACAGTAGAATGAAGGAGTTAACTATGCGATCGGCTGCACGTATCATCGCCCTGATCTTGGTCGGGCTTACGAACGCCATGGACCTGGCTGCCCAGGAGCCGCAAGCGGCGGCGCGGAAGCCCCAGGCGCTGGCGATCCCGATCCCCGCGGGCGCCGTCGTCCAGTGGGAGATGGATGCCCGGGAGGACGACCTGTTGAAGGTTGTCAAGAGCCTGCTGGCGGGTTTAACGCAGCAGAGCGCGGCGCAAGCGAAGGGGACCTCTGGGACAGCGCCCGCGGCAGCCGCTCCCTCCACCGGGGCAAAGCCGGCAAAGCCGGCGACGCTGGCCGATTGGCTGTCGGACAAACGGCTGGGCGCCCTGCTCAACGACATCCACCACCTGCGCGTCGTTGCTTTCACCCTTCCGCCTGACCAGACGAAACAGGCGCAGGGTTCCGCCCCATCCGCGGATGTGCTCACGTTTTATGAAGAGCCGTTCCGGTCGAAGGGGGGCGGCGGCTCCTCTGGGCGAACACGAAACCGACGCAGGCTGCTGATGGTCGGTTCGACAACCCCCGGGGCTTCGCCGCGGTCGTGCGCACCGCAAGACAGGCGTTCGTGGTGCGCGCCGACGGCTACCCGGATATGGAGGTGGTGGGGGCCCTCATCGGGTTCTTTACCGGGCAGGAAAGTATAAGAAGGGCCGGCGGGGCGCCAAGCCGTCCTCTTCCGCTCAGACACCGAAGCCCGCCGGGCCGGCCAGCAAGCCGAAGTGATGCCGCGCCGGGCGAAACGGAGGACAAAGCGCGCGTCGCGCCGGGGCGGGGACGATCCGGGCTATCGGCTGGAGGTCACGCCGACCGTCCTCGCCTTTCGCCAAGGCTCCCTCGGCGTCCTGTGGGGCGGGGGCGTCGAGCAGAATGCGCTCGCCCAGAAGCAGCCGGGTTGCCCGGACCGCGGCCCATGCCGCCGGCCGCCGCCCGCGGTAGCGGACAGAGCGCACGCCCCCGCGAACCCGATGTTCTCGCTTTCGTGCTCCTTGTCCGCGCGCCGAACAGGAGGTGGTCCGTGCCATCGGGGTGGTCGATGGCGAAGTGCGCGGCGCGGGCCGCGCCGCCCACGCGCCGGATCCGGACGTCGGGCCGCTTGTCAGGGAAGGGGTACAAAAGCACGCCGAGGGTCGTGGGCTTGCCCAGGCGGGACGGCGCCGTCGAAGGCGATCCACCCGATGTCGGCGTAGTCCTCCTCCCCGAAACCCCTGATGCCGTGCACCGCGGCCCGCCCTTTGCCCGTGCGCGTTGCCCAGGCCGCGTCCGGCAGCGCCACCAGACCCGGGCCGTCGGGGCTGGCCCACCCCGCCGCGTGCGGCGCGAGGGGACGGGCGCGTGGAGATACCAGGCGAGCGGGCGCTCGCCCGCGCCCGGCCGGGCCTCGACCACATCGCCGCACCAGGAAGTAGTCGGGGCGCACAAAAGCGATGTGCCGCCGGTGCGTGACGCCGGCCGGCTTCTCAACCTTTGTGGGTCGCCGCCAGATGTCGAGACGCTCGAGCGCGCCCCAGACGACCGGCTCGCCCCGGGCCGCCGCGCGCTCCAGCGTGGCGCCCTCGACCGCGAGCATGTTGTGCGCCGCCGACGTCCGGTACCACGGCGCGTGGAGCGGGTCGTCGTAGGTGCGCCCGATGCCCGCGTCAATGGCGAGCGCCTGCCCCCAGGCGTGCAGCTCGAAGCTCAGCGCGTCCAGGTGGGAATGGCCGCCGCCGCTGGGGCCGTGGTTGACCAGCAGGTAGCGCGATTGGGGCGTCCAGTCCGAGCGCATCACGGTGATGCCGGAATCGGGGAAGTGAACGGAGCGGCGCGCCGGCTCCTTCCCCCTCTCCTTGCCCGCATCGCCCAGCAGGTGGCGCGCCGCCCACAGCATGTCCTTCCGGCCGTACAGCCGCGCGCCGTCGCGCAGGTAGCCCGCCGAAAGGCGGATGCGCGGCCCGTCGTTGATGGCGGGCACGTCGCCGCCGGGCGTGAGGATCCCCAGCAGGAAATCGAGGGCCCGCTCGAGCGGGGGGCGGAGGCGCGCCGACAGGTCCGCATACTGGGGCTGGTCGGCGAGCAGGACGGCCAGGTTGCGCGGGTCCCGGTACGCGATCAGGTGGTAGCTACTCGGACAGCGCTCCGAGTGACAGCCGTCCTCATAGAAATCCTCTCGTGCGTGCTGCCCCAGACGCTCGCCGCCCAGGCGCACCCAGGCGGACGCCTCGCGGAACTCGGGCAGCAGGAGGCCGATGTACGCGAGCCCGTAGGAGCCGATCACCTGCCAGTTGCCGCGCCGGTACCCTTTGGCGTCCTGCTCGTTATACAGCCAGCGCGCCGCCCCCAGCAGGGTTTTCAGCACACGCTCGTGGGTCCGGAGGGGCCGCTCGGCGTAGGGCAGGCAGTAGTAATCCAGGAAGACGCGGTTGCGCAGGCCCAGCCCCAGCTCATAATAGATGACGTCCATCGAGCCCGTGCCCCGCACCTGGTGCCGCTGCTCGTACCACTGGTTGAAGAGGGCATCGAAGTCGGCGAGGTACTTCGCATCCTCCGTCAGCAGGAACGCCTCGAGCAGCGGCCGCGCCCACCCCCAGTAGTGGAAGCCGTACTTACCTGCGTCGCCGTAGTCGGCGTCGAAATCCACGACCGGGCCGTGCTGGATCCGCACGCTGCCCCACCCCTGTATGTCGCGCCGCAGGAGACGCCCGGCGGCCGCCAGGATCTGCTCGCGATGCCGGCTCAGATCTTCCCGGGCCTCCCGGCGCGTCCCTATCAGGCCGGGACCGTGCGGGAAGCGCGCGCGCTTCCCGACCTGGGGCCAGTGCTTCGCCCAGGCGGCGTACGCGGCCGCATAGTCACCGCGCTCCGCCGCCGCGCCGACGCCGCCCAGCTCGGGGCGGGACAGGTCCAGCGAGTGAAAAAGCTCCGCATCGCTGATGGAGCGGACGCGATCCTGTACATAGTCGGGGTCCATAACGCGTCTCCTTCGGCGTGCGGCGCGGGCCGCGCCGGTTCGTTGCGCGGTTGCCCGCTTCACGGCATAAAGCTGCTGTGGCCGTGATTATGGCAGCGCCCGCAAGCGATGTCAAGACCCCGCGGCGACCCGGCGGCTGGCGGTCTTCCGCCGCTATGCGCGGTCTTCTCCACAGATTGTTGCCCGGCACGTGCAGCACTCAATATGTGGGGGTTCACGCCCCATTTCGCTCCGGCTGCGCGCTTGACAGGGGCCGTCCCGGTTGTTATAATAGGCCTATTGTCTGGATGCCGGTGACCGTCCGGGACAGGCGGCGAGGGAAGCGGGGATGGCGGCGGGGCAAGGGGCGACGGCACGAAAAATGGCGAACACGGGAGCGGCCCCGCCCAGGGAAAAGAGCGCGCCGGATGCCGGCCTCGATGCGGCCGTGACCGCCGTCAAGGGGGTGGGCGAGAGGCTGGCCGAGACGCTGGCGAAGCTGGGCCTGCGCACCGTGGGGGACCTGCTGCAGCACTACCCGCGCCGCTACGAGGACCGGGCCCGTTTTGCCCGCATCGCCGAGGTGCGCGACGGGGAGACGGTGACGCTGGCGGGCAAGGTGACGGCGGTGGAGAACCGGCCCACCAAGACGCGGCTGGTGTTGACCAAGATTTCGCTCGACGACGGCTCGGGCGTGGCGACGCTGGTCTGGTTCAACCAGTGGCGCATGAAGCAGGTGTTCGAGAAGCTGCTGGGCAAGCGCGTGGTAGCCTACGGGGCAGCGAAGCGCGGCTTCGCGTCCCTGGAGATGACGCAGCCCGAGTGGGAGGCGCTGGAAGAGGGCGACGACTCGCTGGGGGTGGGGCGCATCGTGCCCGTCTACCCGGCCACCGAGGGGGTCAGTCAGGGGCGGTTGCGCAAGATCATCCACGCCGCCGTGGAAGGGCACGCGGGGGGGGCGCCCGACGTGCTGCCGCCGGCATTGTGCGCGCGGCTCGGTCTGCCGCCCGCGGCCGAGGCGCTGCGCGCCATCCATTTTCCGGACGACATGGCCGCTTTGGAGCGGGCGCGGCGGCGCCTCGTTTTCCAGGAGCTTTTCACCATGCAGCTGCTGCTCGCCGGGCGCCGGGTGGCGGCCCGCGAATCGCCGGGCATCGCGTTTGCGGACACGGCGGGGCCGGTCGCCGAGCTCGTCGCCGCGCTGCCGTTCACGCTCACCGCGGCGCAGCGGCGGGTGATCGACGAGATCGCGGCGGACATGGCTTCGCCGCAGGCGATGAACCGGCTGCTTCAAGGCGACGTCGGGTCGGGTAAAACGGCGGTGGCGATGGCGGCGATGCTGATCGCGGTGCGGGGCGGCTGCCAGGCCGCCCTGATGGCGCCGACCGAGATCCTGGCCGAGCAGCACCTGCGGAGCGTGCGCGGGACGCTGGAGGACCTGGGCGTGCGGGTCGACCTGCTGACCGGGTCGCGGCCCGCACGGGAAAAGGAGGCGGTGCGCGACCGGGTGCGCTCCGGCGAGACCGGCGTCGTGGTGGGGACGCACGCCCTGATCCAGGAAGGCGTGTCGTTCCGGCGACTGGGGCTCGCCGTGATCGACGAGCAGCACCGGTTCGGCGTGCTGCAGCGCGCGGCGCTGACGGACAAAGGGGTACGGCCCGACGTCCTGGTGATGACGGCCACCCCGATCCCGCGCACGCTGACGCTGACGGTCTACGGCGATCTGGACGTTTCCGTGCTCGACGAGCTGCCGCCGGGCCGCAAGCCGGTGCGGACCCACTGCAAGAAGGCCGGGGAGAAGGCGGCGGTCTACGAGGGGGTGCGCAAGCTCCTGCGCGAGGGGCGGCAGGCGTACGTGGTCTGTCCGCTCGTGGAGGAGTCGGAGAAGCTGCAGGCGCGGGCGGCGACGGAGCTGGCGGCGCACCTGGCGCAGCACGTCTTCCCGGAGTTCGCGGTCGGGCTGCTGCACGGGCAGATGAGCGGGGACGAGAAGGACGAGGTGATGCGCGCCTTCCGTGACGGGCGGGTGCAGGTGCTGGTGGCGACCACGGTCATCGAGGTCGGCGTGGACGTGCCCAACGCCGCCGTGATGGTGATCGAGGACGCCGACCGGTTCGGCATGGCCCAGCTGCACCAGCTGCGTGGGCGCGTCGGGCGCGGGCAGCACGCGTCGTTCTGCGTGCTGCTGGCCGACCCCAAGACCGAGGAGGGCGCGGCCCGGATGCGCGTGCTGACCGAGACCGGTGACGGCTTCCGTATCGCCGAAGAGGACCTGCGCCTGCGCGGGCCGGGCGAGTTTTACGGGACGCGGCAGAGCGGCCTGCCCGCTTTGCGCATCGCGGACGTGCTGCGCGACGTCGATATTCTGAGGGAGGCCCGCGAGGAGGCGTTCGCCCTGCTGGAAAGCGACCCGAAGTTGAGGAGGGCGGAGCACCTCCCCCTGCGCGAGGCGCTCGTGGCGAAGCGGCGGGCGGCGGAACCGGTGACGGCGGCGTGACAGAGAAAAGGATAACGGCGGTCTATCCCGGCTCCTTCGACCCGGTGACGAGCGGTCACCTCGACATCATCGCGCGGGCGGCGCGCACCTTCGACGCCCTGATCGTCGCCGTCGGGAGGAACGCGGCCAAGGCGCCGCTTTTTCCCGCCGAGGAGCGCCTGGAGATGCTCGAGGAGGTTTGCCGGCCCTGGCCCAACGTGCGCGTGGACGTTTTCGAGGGCATGCTGGTAAGCTACGCGCGCGAGCACGGGGCGCGCGTGCTGATCAAGGGGCTGCGCGCCGTGTCGGACTTCGAGTACGAGTTCCAGATGGCGCTGGCCAACCGGCAGCTCGCGCCGGACATCGAGACCCTGTTCATGATGACCAGCGCGGAGCACCTGTATCTGAGTTCGTCCATCGTGAAGGAGATCGCCCGACTGGGGGGGGACGTTTCGGCGCTGGTGCCTGCGTCGGTCGAGCGGCGGCTCCGCATCAGGCTTCACCCGCAGCAGATGACCGTTCCCGCGGGTGGGGAAACGACGCGCGACGGCGGCTGAGCGTCGCGCCCGGAACGCACGACAAGAAGGGGAGTGGGCACCATAGACACCTTAAAAAACCTGGAGCGCCTGGAGGCTTTGATCGAGGAGTCCTGGCACTTGCTGGGCTTTTACCGCTTTAACGACGAAGAGTTTTACATGCTCGTCAACAAGATCCGGGCCTCGCTGCCCGAGGACATGCGGCGGGCGGGGAAGATAACACAGAACTCGGAGCGCATCGTCGAGGCGGCCCAGTCCGAGGCGGAGCAGGCCCTGGAAACGGGGCGCGCGGAGGCCGCGCAGCTGATGCAGGAGGCGCGCGCCCGGGCGCAAGCCATGGTCGAGCAGTCGGAGATCGTGCAGATCGCGACGGCGCAGGCCAAGGAGACGGTGCAGATCGCGACCGCGCAGGCCCGGGAGATCGTCGCCCAGGCCGAGGCCGAGGCGCGCGAGGTCCGGACGGGCGCCGACGAATACGCCCGCGACGTGCTGGTGACCCTGGAGGGCCAGGTCGGCGAGGTTCTGTCGCAGGTGGAGGGGCGCGTGTCCGGCATGCTCGCCACGATCCAGCGCGGTCGGCAGAAGCTCGAGCAGCGGATGGGACGCCCGGCACGCGCCGAAGAGCGCCGCGAAACCGTCGAGGTCGCGAGCGCCCGGACGCCGGACGGCGCCCCCGGCAATCACAACGGCCGCGGGTAGCGCGGCAAGGCGCGCTGCCGCGTGATAAGGTATGGTATAGTAAATGGGCACAAGACGACCGGATGATGATGCGGGCGCCGGGGGGGGCGCGTCCCGCTTCGCCTACCACACGGGCGACGAGACCCCCGAGGGCGGCGTCCGGCGCGTGGGGACACGCGGGGCGGCGGGCGTCCCCCGGCCGGGCGAACTCCTTCTCGACATTTCGGAGATCGCGCGGACGTTGGCGATGCGGTATACGCACCGCTTCCACATACCGCCGTACCCCGCGGACGACGTCGAGTTCGCCGCGCCCCTGACCGGCGAGATCACCCTGTCGAACACGGGCGCCCTGCTCCTGTTGCGCGGCCACGTGCAGACGAAGCTGCGCCTGGAGTGCGGGCGCTGCCTGACGCCGATCGTGGAGGACGTCGAGGCGGACCTGGAAGAGGAGTTCGACCTGGTGACGTCCCGGAACGCCTTTCAGCAGGAAGAGGTGCAGGCGGTGGACGAAGACACGCCCGCCTCCGTCATTCAGGGGAATGTGCTGAATCTGGGCGAGCTGCTGCGGCAGGACCTGCTGCTGGCGGCCCCGCTCCAGCCCCTGTGCCGCGAGGACTGCCCGGGCCTGGACCCCGGCAGTCCGGACGGCGCGGAGGCGGCCCGGGCGGAGGAGCCGGCCGCGGGCGACAACCCGTTGCGTCACCTGGCCGAACTGCTGGAGCAGAAGCGGCGAAGCGACGGCGGGGGGCAATCATAGGAAAACCCGTTCAGGCACAAAGGGCGCGAAAGAAGAGTGTCACGATCCTTGTGACGCCTGTGCCTTTTCGTGGCTATAAGAAGAGGAAGTAACGATGCCACTACCGAAACGACGACATTCGAGCACGCGCCAGGCCAAGCGGCGCACGCACTACAAACTGACGGCGCCGAACGTGGGCGAGTGCCCCCGCTGCCACGCGCCCCGGATGTCGCACCACATTTGCGGCAACTGCGGCTTCTACAATGGCCGCCAGTGGATCACCCCCAGGAACCGGACGGATCCGGGCGAGGCGGCGTAGCGACCCGGGCGCAAGCGCATGGCCTTCGCGGAACCCCCCCTCAAGATCGCGGTGGACGCTATGGGAGGCGACTACGCCCCCGCCGAGGTGGTCCAGGGGGCGCTGGAATACGCGCGCGGCGGGGACGCCGAGCTTCTCCTGGTGGGGGACCCCGCCCGCATCGGTCCCGAACTAGCCTCCGGCGGCCAGGCCGCCCGGCGGCTGCGGGTCGTCCCCGCCACGCAGGTGATCGCGATGGGCGAGCACCCGGCGGCGGCGGTCCAGGAGAAGCCGGACGCCTCGATCGTGGTCTGCGCCCGCCTGGTGCGCGACGGCGAGGCGCAGGCGGCTTTTTCGGCCGGCAACACGGGCGCGGTCATGGCGGCGGCGATGTTCCTCCTGAAGAAGATCGAGGGCGTCAAACGCCTGCCGATCGCGACCATGATGCCCACCGAGACCGGGGGGCGCGCCGTGGTCGTGGACGCCGGGGCGAACGTGGACTGCCGCGCCTCCCACCTGCTGCAGTTCGCCCTGCTCGGCGCGGTGTACGCGGAAAAGGTGCTCGGGATGGCCCGTCCCCGGGTCGGCCTGCTGGCCAACGGCGAGGAGGAGACCAAGGGCAACGACCTGTCCCGTGAGGCGTTCGCCCTGCTCGCCGCTTCCGAGTTGAACTTCGTCGGCAACGTGGAGGGCAACCACGTCTTCGAAGGGGGGGTGGATGTCGTCGTCTGCGACGGGTTCGTCGGCAACGTGCTCTTGAAGGGGGCCGAGGGGACCGTGCGGCTCGTCCTGTCCCTGCTGGCCGCGGACGCGCGCCGCGAGAACGACGAGGCCATCCGCGACGCCCTGCTCAACTCGCTCCTGCGCCTGCGGCAGCAGGTGGACTACTCGGAGTATGGCGGCGCGCCGCTTCTGGGCGCCAACGGCGTGTCGTTCATCGCGCACGGCCGGTCCGATGCCAAGGCGATCGCCAACGGCATCCGGATGGCGGCGACGGCGGCGCGCTCCGGCTACGTGGAGGCGGTGCGGGCCGCTCTGAAGGAGACCCGCTTTTAGATGCACATGGCGAAGCAGCTAAGAAGCGTCGGGATCGCGGGCCTGGGCATGCACGTGCCGGAGCGGGTGCTGACCAACCAGGATCTGGAGCGCCTGGTGGACACCACCGACGAGTGGATCATGACCCGGACCGGGATCCGCGAGCGCCGCATCGCCGGGCCCCACGAGGCGACGTCGGACCTGGCCCTGCCCGCCTCCGTCGAGGCCCTCCGCTCGGCCCGGGTCGCCCCCGAAACGGACCTGGACCTGATCATCGTCGCCACGTGCACGGGCGACATGCAGGCGTTCCCCGCCACGGCGTCGCTCTTGCAGGACCGGCTCGGGGCGCGCCGCGCCGCCGCGTTCGACGTGGCGGCGGTCTGCTCGGGGTTCGTCTACGCCCTCGAAGTGGGGGCGCAGTTCGTGGCGACGGGGACGTACGAGAACGTGCTCGTGGTCGGCGCCGAGACGATGAGCAAGGTCCTGGACTGGTCGGACCGCGGCACCTGCATCCTGTTCGGCGACGGGGCGGGGGCGGCCGTGCTCCGGGCGTGCCCCGAGGGCGAGGGGCTGCTGGGCAGCATCCTGGGCTCCGACGGGGCGGGGGCCTGCCTGCTCAACGTGCCGGCGGGCGGCTCGCGGCTGCCGCTGACCCCGGCGCTGATCGAACAGAAGCAGCAGTACATGATGATGAAGGGCCGGGAGGTGTTCCGCTTCGCCGTCGAGATCATGGGCGAGGCGGCGCTCCAGTCGCTCGAGAAGGTCGGGATGACGCCGCGGGACGTGGACCTGTTCATCCCGCACCAGGCCAACGTCCGCATCATCGACGCCGCGGCGCGGCGCCTGGACCTGCCCCCGGACAAAGTCTTCGTGAACGTGGACCGCTACGGCAACACCTCGGCGGCCTCGATCCCGATGGCCCTTTACGAGGCGTGGCGCGGCGGCCGCATCCGCCCCGGCGACGTCGTCGTGACGGTCGGCTTCGGCGCGGGCCTTTCCTGGGGGGCGAACGTCATCCGCTGGGGCGACGTGCCCGGCGAGGGGGACGTCCTTCCGTGAACCGCGAAAGGGTGGCCTTCGTCTTCCCCGGTCAGGGTTCGCAGAGCGTGGGCATGGGCCGCGACCTGTACGAGCATTCGCCCGCCGCGCGGCGCGTTTTCAAGGCGGTCGACGCGGCGTGCGGGTGGGCGGTTTCGCGGCTGTGCTTCGAGGGGCCGGAGGAGGCGCTCCGGGACACGCAAGGCGCGCAGCCGGCGCTGCTCGCGGCGGCGCTGTCGTCGCTGGCGGCGTGCCAGGAAGCCGGGCTTTCCCCCGCCGCCGCGGCGGGGCACTCGGTGGGCGAGTACGCCGCCCTCGTGGCCGCGGGCGCCCTGAGCGTCGAGTCCGGGGCGCGGCTCGCCAAGGCGCGCGGCGAGGCGATGGCCGAGGCGGCCCGGGCGCGGGCGGGCGCCATGTCCGCGGTCCTGGGCCTGGACGCGGCCGCCGTGGCCGAGAGCTGCCGGCAGGTGAACCACGTGGGCGTCGTCGTGGTCGCCAACCTGAACGCGCCGGGCCAGGTGGTCATCAGCGGCGAATCGGCCGCCGTGGAGGCGGCCGGGGAGCTTTGCAAACAGCGCGGGGCGAAGCGCCTGGCGCCGCTCGCCGTTTCGGGCGCGTTCCACTCGCCGCTGATGGAGATGGCGGCGGTCACGATGCGCGGCGTGCTCGCGCTCACCGATGTGGCGGATCCCGGGCTGCTGGTCGTGGCGAACGTGACGGCGGATTATGTCCGCACCGGCGCCGAAGTGCGGGCGTGTCTGGCCGCCCAGGTGGCCGGGCCCGTGCGGTGGGTGGAGTCCGTGGGGCGGCTGGCGGCGGACGGGTACACGACCTTCGTGGAGTGCGGGCCGGGCGCGGTGCTCGCGGGGCTCATCAAGCGGATCGCGCCGCAGGCGACGACGTACGGGGTGAGCGATAAGGCGACGCTGATCCGGGCCAAGGAAGCGCTGACATGACGTTGAACGGCAAGGCGGCGATCGTGACGGGCGCCGGGCGCGGCGGGCGCGGCATCGGGCGCGGCATCGCCCTGGCGCTGGCCGAGGCCGGGGCCGACGTCCTGATCACGGCCCGCACCCAGATCGCCGACGCCGAGGCGGTCGCCGAGGCGGTGCGCGCCCTCGGGCGCAGGGGCGTCGCCCTGCCCTGTGACGTGACCGACGCCGGCGCGGTGGACGCGCTGCTGGCGCGGGCGCAGGCCGAGTTTGGCCGCGTCGATATCCTGGTAAACAATGCAGGTACCACGCGCGACGGCCTGCTCCTGCGCATGAGTGAGGACGACTGGGACGCCGTCCTCGCGGCGAACCTGAAGGGGACCTTCCTGTGCACGCGCGCGGCCGCCAAGGCGATGGTCAAGCAGCGGCGGGGAAGGATCATCAACATCACGTCGGTTATGGGGCTGGTCGGGAACCCCGGGCAGGCGAACTATTCGGCGTCCAAAGCGGGCATCATCGGGTTCACGCGCACCGTCGCGCGTGAGCTGGGCTCGCGCAACATCACGGTGAACGCCGTCGCGCCGGGCTTTATCGACACGCAGATGACGGACGCAATCAAGGAAGATCAGCGCGCGGGTATACTGACGAAGGTGCCGCTCGGCCGCCTGGGGACTCCGGAAGATGTGGGGGCTGTCGTGGCGTTCCTGGCGTCCGACGCGGCGTCCTACGTTACCGGTCAGGTTCTGACCGTGGACGGCGGCCTTACGGTGTGACCGGGGCCACGCGCGGCATCGAACTATTCGATCAACAGAAAAAAGGAGTACGTGCCCAATGCCTACCTTTGACAGGGTGAAGAAAGTCGTCGTCGAGCAGCTGGAAGTCAGCGAGGAGGAGGTCACCCCGACCGCCTCGTTCGTGGACGATCTGGGGGCGGATTCGCTCGACGTGGTCGAGCTCGTGATGGGGCTGGAGGAAGAGTTCGACATCGAGATCCCCGACGAGGACGCGGAAAAGATGGCGACGGTCAGCGACGCCATCGCCTACATCGACGATAAGACAAAGGCGTCGTAGCAAGAGCGCGGCAAGCAGAGCCCCTGCGGGCCGCTGCTTGCCGCGCCCTCTTGGGGCAACCATGGCCGAAAACACGCAGAAACGCAGGGTCGTTATCACGGGACTCGGGGCGGTCACGCCTTTGGGGGTCGGGCTCGAGCGCTACTGGGAAGGGCTGATCTCCGGCGCGAACGGGGTCCAAAAGATCACCCTTTTCGACTCGGCCGACTTCCCGGTCCGCATCGCGGCCGAGGTGAAAGGCTTCGACCCGGAGAACTTCATGGATCGGCGCGAGGCCAAGCGCATGGACCGCTTCGCGCAGTTCGCCGTCGCCGCGGCGAAGCTGGCTTTGGAAGATGCGCGTCTCACGATCACGCCGGAGAGCGCCGACCGGGTCGGGGTCCTGGTCGGCTCGGGCATCGGCGGCCTGTCCTCCCTCGAGGAACAGGCCCGGGTGCTTTTGGAGAAAGGGCCCAACCGCGTCTCCCCCCTGCTGATCCCGATGATGATCGCGGACATGGCGGCGGGGCACATCTCGATCCTCACGGGGGCGAAAGGGCCGAACTCCACGGTCGTCACCGCCTGCGCGACGGGCGCGCACGCCCTGGGCGATTCCCTCGAGATCATACGCCGCGGCGGCGCCGACGTGATGATCGCCGGCGGAACGGAGGCGGCGATCACGCCGCTTTCCGTTGCCGGCTTCGGCAACATGAAGGCGATGACCGCGCGGCACAACGACGACCCCGCGCGCGCCTCGCGGCCGTTCGACCGGGAGCGCGACGGGTTCGTCATGGGCGAGGGCGCGGGCGTCGTGATCCTGGAGAGCCTGGAACACGCCCGGGCGCGCGGGGCGCAGATCTATGCCGAGCTTGCCGGCTACGGCATGAGCGGCGACGCCTACCACATCACGCAGCCCGCCCCCGGGGGCGAGGGCGTCGTCCGCGCCATGCGCCTCGCGCTGGAAGATGCGGGCGTCCGGCCGTCCGAGGTCGGCTACGTCAACGCCCACGGCACGTCCACGCCGCTCAACGACAAGAACGAGACGCTCGCCATCAAGCAGGTCTGCTGCGAGCACGCCCGCTAGCTCGCCGTCTCGTCCACCCAGAGCAAGACCGGTCACCTGCCTGGGCGCGGCGGGCGCGATCGAGGCTATCGCCTGCGCCCTGGCGATCCAGCGCGGATGCTCCCCCGACCATCAACTACGAGTTCCCCGACCCGGACTGCGATCTCGACTACGTGCCGAACCGGGCGCGACCGCCCGCATCGAGGTGGCCGTGTCCAACAACTCCGGCTTCGGCGGCCACAACGCCGTCATCGTTCTTCGCCGCCTCACCCGCTAGCCGGTACCCGGCTACAGCACGCGCTGCATCACGGCGTAGCTCTTGTCGTCGAGGCTCCCTTACGTCGGGGAACTCCCAGCGGTTGCCCTCACTGTCGGTGACAAGGACGCGCGTCGGGGAAGGTTCTGGATCGCGTCGCGCATGTGGCGGACCGTGAACGTCCGCGGCCCCTTGTCTGTCTCTCCACGTCCCACGTGGTGATGCCGAACTCTCCTGGACGTCCCGGACGCGCAGCACCTTGGGCAGGAAGTAGCGGCGCGTCAGGCTCCTCCTCCACCAGAGCGCGCGAATCGGCGTCCAGGCTCGTCGAGGGACCGGAGCATGCCGATGTCCTGGTCTTTCCCGTCCCGCAGGCCGATGTAGTGGCCCGGGTCGGAAAGCGGGAAGGCGCGGGCGACGACGACGCGCGCAGGTACGACCGGGGCGCGCCCACCTGGGGGTCGGAAAGCTCCAGGGCACGACGCTCCCCGGTGCGGAACAGCCGCACCGTGGCCCGGGGTCGAGGAGGATCAGGTCGAACCGCGCATCGGCCGAGCCGGCCGCGCCGCCAGTCTGCGGCACCGCCTCGCGCAGCACCGCTTCGCTCGTCGCAAAGTTGTTGGTCATAGTCACCTGCTCCCCCTTCCCTCGCAGGGAAGGGGGCCGAAATTCGGTGGTCAATACGCGCGCGGCTTGTTGATCTCGGTCTGCATCTCGACCAGGCGCCGGAAGGTGCCCTCGGGCTTGGCCATCAGGCTCTCGTGCGTGCCGAGAACCGGCGACCTTGCCCTTGTCCATGACGATGAGCCGGTTGGCGTTGCGCAGGGTCGAGAGGCGGTGGGCGATGGCGAGGTGGTGCGGCCCTGGATCAGGCGCGCGATGGCCTCCTGGATCTGCTTCTCGGTCTCCGTGTCCACGCTCGCCGTCGCCTCGTCCAGGATCAGGATGCGGGGGTTGTGCAGGATTGCGCGGGCGATCGAGATGCGCTGGCGCTCGCCCCCGGACAGGCGGGCGCCCCGCTCCCGACCTGGGTGTCGTAGCCGTCCGGGAAGCGCATGATAAAGTCGTGGGCGTTCGCGGCCTTGGCCGCGCGCATGATCTCCTCGGGGGCGGCGTCCGGCTTGGCGTAGGCGATGTTCTCGGCGATGGTGCCGGGGAACAGGAACGGCTCCTGCAGCACGATGCCGGTAAGGGACCGCAGGTCGTGGACCTTGATCTCGCGCATGTCCACGCCGTCGATCAGGACCGCGCCCTCGGTGGGGTCGTAGAAGCGCGAGATCAGGTTGATGATCGTCGTCTTGCCCGCGCCGGGTGCCCCACCAGCCCGATCATCTCGCCGGGCTCGACCTTCAAGGTAAAGGTCGTCCAGCACGCGGCGCGCCTTGTCGTAGCCGAAGGAGACGTTGCGGAACTCGACCTCGCCCCGGATGTGGGGCATCAGGACGGCGTCCAGGGCGTCCTTGATGTTCAGCTCGGTGTCCAGAACCTCGAAGATGCGCTCGGCCGACGTCAGCGCGCGCGACAGCCAGTCGGCGATGCGCGTCATGCCCTGCAGCAGGGCGTACAGGCTGCATCAGGTACGACAGGAACATGGTCAGCGTGCCGAGCGTGACCGCGCCGCTGATCACCTGGCGCTTCGCCGACGTACCGAACGACGAAGGATCCGGCGGTCATCAGGAAGTTCAGCAGGGGGAACAGGGTGGCCCACCACTGTTCGACGAACAGCCCGGCCTGATACGGAGTTGGTGGCGCGCTGGTTGAACTGGTCGATCTCGCGGCTTTCCTGCGCGAACGCCTTGACCACGCGCACGGAGAGCGCTGAGTTCAGGCCCGCCGACAGGGCGGAGCGCAGGTGCCACAGCCGATGCAGGTAGCGCCACAGGCACCGCCACGCCCGCCGCGTCGCCCAAATGACCAGGGGCACGGGCACCAGCACCAGCAGCGTCAGCCGGGCATTGTACAGCAGCAGGATCGTGGCGATACCCACGATGGTCAGGCCGTTGACCACCAGGTACTGCAGGCCATCGACCAGGAAGTGGTTCAGCTCGTTCACGTCCTGCGTCACGCGCGTCATCAGCGCGCCGGTCTGCCGCTTGTCGTAGTAGTTAAGCCCCAGCCACTGCAGGCGCTCGTACAGCTGGGTGCGGATGCGGAAGGTGACGTTGGCCGACAGCCACGCCGACAGCCGCCCGCGCACGACCGTGAGGAGCACGTTCAGCATCTGCGTGCCGACCAGGGCGGCGATCAGCAGGCCCAGCAGCGTCAGGCGGGCGCCCTCCGGCGAGACGAGCGTGCCTTCCGGGGCGAGCACGCGGTCGATCATGTTCTTCTGGATCAGGGGCGGCGCGAGCGCCATGCCCGTGCCGGCGAACATCAGGAGGAGAAGGACGAGCGTCTTCCACTTGAACGGGGCCGCGTAGGAGAAGAGGCGGCGGAGCACGGCCGTCCGGTTGATGCATGCCCGGCAGACGTCGGACTTTTCGGACAGGGGCCGGCCGCAGTTTTTGCAGACCCGCTCGTCGTCCTCCAGCTCCAGGGCCGGCGGCTCCTCGTTCTTCGCCAGCGCCTCGATGGTGCGGGCGACGCCGCCCATGCGCGCCTGCAGCGGCGTGGTGTAGCGCACCAGCTCGATCGCGTCCGTGCCCTTGCCGACGGCGAGCGCCCCGCCGCCGACCAGGTTTTCGGTCTGGGCGAAGCGTATCTCGGTCAGGGGGACCGACACATCCACGCGGGCTCGGGTCCCGTTGGGGGTGAGCACGCGCACCGTGTCGGCGTCCACGACCACCCAGCGCTCGCCCAGGTTCCCGTCGCTGCCGATGTCCGCCTTGACCGCCACGGCCAGCGGGTCACCGCCGCTGCCGTTGCGCTCCGTGCGGAGCGTTGTTTCTACCGAAGGGGGAAGCTCTTCCACTAAAGCCATACGCTACATGTCCTTGCCATTTGCATATTATACCAGCAGCAGCAGCTTTCAAACGCCTGTTTCTAAAAAAGTGGTTCTCCAGGCACAAAACCACAGGCCACCGGGTACATCCCTCCCTGGTGGCCTGCGCTTCAACGGGTTACCCGCTCCCGGAGCTTAGGGGCGCGGTTCCCCCTGTACATCGCCCTTAGGGATTGCGATGAGGCCCAGTATCTTTTCCCGCAGCGCCTCGGGGGCGCGGATGGCTTCGGCCCGCTCGCGGATGGTCCGGAGCAGCGTCTCCTCGAAACGGAACCTGGCGAAGCAGCCGCGGCACTCGTGAAGGTGGCGCCGCACCATCTCCTCCTGTTCGGGCCCCAGCTCCTGGTCGAGGAACTCGGTCAGGCGTTTTACCGCCTCCTGACACGCGTTGTAATCGATACCTTGTCCGCTTCTCGCCGGGTCTTCCATCTGCGCCTTGCCTTCCATGTGACCTTCGGGCCGGTCACCGCTCGTTCTCCTGCCCGTACGCCCACAGGGCCTTTTGTACGAGCCGCCGCCCCCGGGACAGGCGCGATCGCACCGTCCCGATCGGGATGCCCAGCATCTCGGAGATCTCCTGATAGGAAAATTCGTTCAGGTCCGCCAGTATCACGGTGTCCCGGTATTCGTCGGGTAGGCGCTCGACGGCGTTACGGATCGCCTCGCTCTGCACCTTCCGCACGACCTCATCCTCCGGGGACCCGCCCGTCCCCGCGGCGTGGGCGTACGCCAGCCGGTTGTAAAGGTAGAACTCTTCCAGCCCGTCCAGGGACAGCCGTTCCGGCTCGCGCGTCTTGCGCCGGTACGCGTTGATGTACAGGTTGGTTAGTATCCTGAACAGCCAGGCGCGCGCATTAGTTCCCCCCTGGAACTGGTCGAGAAACTGGTACGCGCGCAGGAACGTGTCCTGCACCAGATCTTCGGCGTCACCCGGGTTCTTGGTCATCCCGAGCGCCGAGCGGTACAGCGCGTCCAGGTGCGGCAGCATCTGTTTCTCGAAGAGGGTGTGGCGTGCCTGGCTTCCAGGCGCGGATGCGTCCCGCGCGCCTTCGGGGGGTGGGTCGCCCATCGGTGTTCCTCGTCTCAATCGAAGCGGGCGCTCTTCAGGTGGTTGCGCGCCGGGCTGCCGGACGTGTCGGGCAGCGCCTCGACCATGCGGAACAGGACCCTGCGCAGCTTGTCCATGTTGGCGGTGAAGACGGCCAGCACCTCCTCGTTGGTGACCGGCTTTATGCCCGGCTCTTCCCCGATCAGGCCGGCGTCATAGTCGGTGATCACCGAGAGGTTGACGTACGAGATCTCCAGCTCGCGCGCCAGATAGCACTCCGGGTACTGCGTCATGTTGATGACTTCCCAGCCCTGGCCCATGAACCAGCGGCTTTCCGCCTTGGTGGAAAAGCGCGGCCCCTGGATCACGACCACGGTCCCGCGCTCGTGTACGTCGACCCCCAGGTCCCGGCACACCGCGACCGCGTGGCGGCGCAAAACGGGGCAGTACGGGTCGGCGGCCGAGACGTGCGTGGTGACCGGCCCGTCGTAGAACGTGTCTTTGCGGCCGCTCGTGCGGTCCACGAACTGGTCGCAGATCACCAGATGGCCGGGTTTTATGTGGGTCTGCAGCGAGCCGCAGGCGTTGGGGCCGAGGATGTCGGTGACGCCCAGCGACTTCATCGCCCACACGTTGGCCCGGTAGTTGATCCGGTGGGGCGGGAGCGAGTGGTCCCTGCCGTGCCGGGGCAGGAACGCGACCTGCCTGCCGCCGATCTCGGCCAGCGCGACCTTGTCGGAAGGGGGCCCGTAGGGGGTCTCGATCTTGACCTCGCGGACGTCCGGGAGCAGCGAGTAGAAGCCGGAGCCGCCGAAGATGCCGACCTGCGCCCGGGGGGTGTCTGCCATGAAATGCTATCCTTTCTCCAGCGCCTGCAAGGCCGCCGCGGCGGCGTTCGCGGTCGCCGCGCGCTTGGTGGCGCCTTCACCCTGGCCGAGCGGCTGGCCGTCCACCAGCGCCTCGGCGATGAAGTGCATGTTGTGACCCTGGCCCGATTCGGACACGATGCGGTACGCGGGCAGGCCGCGCCCCTGGCCCTGGAGGAGGATCTGCAGGCGGGTCTTGGGGTCGGGTTCGGGCGGCGCGGCGGCGACCGTGCTGAGCGGGCCCCGCAGCGTGTCGTGGACAAAGCGCGCCGCCGCCGCGCCGCCCTTATCGAGGAACAGCGCGCCGATCACGGCCTCGTAGGCGTCCGCCAGGAGCGAATCGCGTGTGCGATCCCCCAGCTTCTCTTCGCCGGCCCCGACCAGGAGGAGGCTTTCGATGCCCAGCGCGCGGGCGGCCTCGGCCAGCGTCTCTTTGCGCACCACCTGCGTGCGGGCGCGGGAAAGCGCCCCCTCCGGCGCGCGCGGCAGCGCGTGGATCAGAAACTCGGCCACGACGAACCCGAGCACGGCGTCGCCCAAGAACTCCAGGCGCTCGCTGCTCTTTTCGAGCGAGCGCGTGGCGGATCTGTGCGTCAGGGCCGCCCGCAGGCGCCGCGACTCGGCATCGAAGCCCCAGCGCGCCGCGAACTCCGCCGTGGCCGCCGCCCCCGGGTCGCCGCCCGCGCCGCTCGTCTCAGCCCTCCAGCGCGCCGACGGCAACGGCGATGCGCTCCAGACCGCGCCGGATCGTGTCCATCGAGGTCGCGTACGAGAGGCGCACGTACTCGGGCGCTCCGAAGCCGGAGCCGGGGACGTGGGCCACCTGCGCCTGCGCGAGCAGGTAGTCGCCGAAGTCGTCGCTGTTGTCGATGGTCTTACCCCCGTAGCGCTTTCCGAAGAGCCCCGACACGTTGGGGAAAACGTAGAACGCGCCCTCCGGGGTGACACAGGAGACGCCGGGGATGGCGTTCAGCCCGAGCACGATCTCCCGCCGGCGCCGGTCGAACTCCGCCACCCAGTCCCGCAAGAACTCCTGCGGCCCCTCGATAGCCGCAAGGGCCGCGTACTGGGCGATCGAGGTCGGGTTCGAGGTCATCGAATCCTGGAGGCGGCCCATCGCCGCGACGATCTCCGCCTCGCCGGCGGCGTAGCCGATGCGCCAGCCGGTCATCGAGTACGTCTTGGACACGCCGTTCACCGTGATCGTGCGCTTCTTGATCTCCGGGCCCAGCGCCGCGATCGAAACCGGCGCGTTGCCGTCGTAGGTGATCTTCTCATAGATCTCGTCCGAGATCACGAAGAAGTTTCGCTCGACCGCCAGGTCGGCCAGCGCCTCGATGGTGGCGCGCGGCCACATCGCGCCGGTCGGGTTGGACGGCGAGTTCAACACGAAGACCTTGGTCCTGTCGGTGACAGCCTCTTTGATCTGCTCGAAGGTGGGCGCAAATCCGGTCGCGTCGCTGGTCGGGATTACCACCGGCGCGGCCCCGGCGAGCTTGGCCTGCTCCGGATACGAGACCCAGTAGGGGGCGGGGATGACCACCTCGTCGCCCGGATCGCAGAGCGCCTGGAAGACGTTGTAGAGCGAGTGCTTGCCGCCGCACGAGACGATGACGTTGCTGGGGCCGTACGCCAGGCCGTTGTCCCGCTCGAACTTGTCACCGATGGCTTTCTTGAGCGCCGGGATGCCCGCCGAGGGCGTGTATTTGGTGTGCCCCTGGCGCAGCGCGTCGACGGCGGCCTTCTTGATGTGGTCGGGCGTGTCGAAGTCCGGCTCGCCGACGCCGAAGCCCACGACATCGATGCCGTCCGCCTTCATCTGGTTGGCCTTGGCGGTGATGGCGAGCGTGGGGGACGGGGCGGCGTTTCGCGCCCGTTCGGAGAGGATCATTCGCTTGATTACCCTTGTGCGTTTTCTGTGTCCCAGTATAACGCACAAGGCGGGCGCGGGTCAACTTCGCGCGCCGTCCTGCTGCTCCGCCCCGCTTCGGATCAGCCGGCGCAGCGCTTCCCGTTCCATCACGTGCGTCTGATCTTTGGGGCGGTTCGCGGTGCGCTCCATCGCGATCAGGTCGTCAATTAAAGCAAACGGTCCCGGCAGATCTGACACGGCGCACCTCCGCGAAAAATGCGAGTTCGCGCCGCAGCTTCTCCAAACGCTCTGTCGGCGTTCGCTTCAGATTCTCGCGCAGCAGCGACCGGTCGATGCCGTTCTCGTCCTGGTCATCGTAACCGTGCGTGTAGGCCTGGAACGTAGCCCGCGCCACGAAAAATGTTTTATCCTTTTCTTTAGCAAACGGGGGCGGATGCGTTATACTGTCCCTGGAAGGCCCGCGCGTGTTTCCGCCCACCTTTGATGGCGGCCTTCTAGAAAGCGAAGGAGGTTTTCGATGTACATGACCTGGTTTACCAGCGATCATAACATGTCGACCGCCTGCGCGTCCCCGTACCCCGTCCGTTAAGGTTCTTCGGCCCCACGGCCCGGAACCCTCCGACTGGCGCGGCTGGCAAGGGACGCCTTGAGCGGCTCACTGTGACCTTGTCGCGCCACTGCGCGTTCTCGCACCGACGCATGCCCCACCTTCGCCTGTTTCCGGCGGCGTGCTGCGTCCCCGTGTTCGGAGACTCAAAAATTGGACAACCTGCTTGTGCGTGCCCGCGGCGGCGATGCCGCCGCGCAAGACCGTCTGCGTGAATCGTTGCGCCCCCGCCTGGAGTCTCTGGCGGGCTACTACGCGGCCCGGACCGGTATGGACGCCGCCGACCTGCTGCAGGAGGCGTGGCTCGCCGTCTTCCAGGCGCTGCCGACCGTGGATACGGAGGTAGGCACCCCGTCCCAGTTCCTGCTCAAGCACGCCCGGTGGCAGATCCTGGACCACATCCGCTGGAGCAAGCGCCGCTCGTGCGAGCCTTTGGATCTGGCCGAAGACACCATGGCCGATACGCACGTGGGCGCTTCCGGCACGGGCGACGTGGACGTTAAGATGCTCGTCCAGGATCTGGAGCGCCGCCTGAACGACCGCCAGCGCGTGATCCTCAAGGGGCTTCTGGACGGCCGGACGTGGCGGCAGATCGGTGATTCGATGGGCTGCACGTCGGCCAACGTCGCCTACCACGTCCGCGGCATCCGCGAGGCCTACGGGAAGATGACGTCGGAGCAGTGAAAAAAA
>JAUJNC010000060.1 GCA_030446525.1 Armatimonadaceae bacterium | reverse complement strand
TCAGACGAGCCAGGTCGAAGGTCTCAACACCAAGTGGCGCCCGCGCCCATCCGGTCTGGTACGCCGCTCGTGCGGCGTGCATCGCAAGCGCGAGGACGACCTGATCGAGCGTTTCTTGCTGCTGGTAGAGGAGCACAACCAGCAGGCCGCCAAGGGCTGGGAGCGCCGGCAGAACCAGGCAGGCATAGCAACGCAGCTAAATCCATAGCCTCGGAGTAGATGTCAATGTCCCACAACCGCATTCGACCGCTTCCTTGCCCCAACAGGTTGACTCTGCGAAAATACGCTTCTAGGTGACGCATATCAGGAAAGGTCCATGCAAGCTTTGAATACAGCCCGGACAGCAGAACACCAACAGGAGAAAAGTATTCCTTTTGACTTTCCTGATACCGGTCATGATGTCAACGGCGACTGTATAATCCCCAGAACGGCGGCCGAATTTTCCCCGCTTGTAAGCGAGTTTTCCGGGGCGCGTAGCGCCTGGACTCAATTGGTCTATCCTCCCTTTCAAGGAGGGTGGTACCGTGCTACGAGGGGGAGACGTGAAGGAACTACAGGAACTCAAACGACAGGGGCTGTCCATCAGCCAGATCAGCAACATCACCGGCTTCGACCGAAAGACCATCCGTAAATACCTGCGCGACGCGGCGACGCCTCGCTACGGGCCGCGCCCCAAGAAGGGCAGCAAGCTCGAGTCGTTCACGCCCTATATCGAGCAGCGCCTGGCCGCCGGTGTCTGGAACGCGGTGGTATTGCTGGCCGAGATCAAAGCCCGCGGCTACACCGGCGAGTACACCGTTCTCAAGGACTACCTGCGCCCCCTGCGCAGGCAGGCGCGCGCCGTCGCTGTGCGTCGCTTCGAGACGCCGCCGGGGCAGCAGGCACAACTGGACTGGGGCGAGTTAGGGCACATCGAGACGGCCGAAGGCAGACAGGCGCTCTACGGCTTCGTCTTCACGCTGGGTCACAGCCGGGCCCTTTTCGCCGACGTCGCCACCGACACCAAGATCGCCACGCTGCTACGGCTGCACGAGGCGGCCTTCGCGGAACTCGGTGGCGTTCCCCGCGAGATCCTCTACGATCGCATGAGGACGGTGGTGTTGGGGATCGACGAGCGGGGCGAAACCCGGTGGAACCCGCTCTTCCTGGACTTTGCGCGCTACTGGGGCTTCACCCCGAGAGCCTGCCGGGCGTACCGCCCGCAGACCAAGGGCAAGGTAGAGAACGGGATCGGCTATCTACGCAAGAACTTCCTGTGCGGCAGGGGAGCCAGCGGGCTGTCGGACTTGCGTTCGCAACTACGGACCTGGGTCTGGCAGGTGGCCAACCAGCGGGTTCATGGCACCACCTATAAGAACATCTTGCGCGCTTGGCAGGAGGAGAAATCCTACCTGCTTCCCCTGGCCGGGCGAGCCGCCTTCCCCTATGCCGCCGAGGAGAAGCGCAAGGTCAGCCGCGATGCCTACGTCTGCTTCCGGGGCAACCGCTATTCGGTTCCCTGGCGGGTCGCCGGTCAGGAGGTGCTGCTCAGGGAGGCGGACGGGCAGCTGCTGGTTCACCGGGGCGGCGAGCGCCTGGCGGTCCACCTGCTCTGCCCGGCGGGGGCGCACCAGACGGTGAGCGTAGCCGCCCATCATGAGGGCATCCCGCTGGGGCTCTCGGAGCGCGGTGGCAAGGCCAGGATACGGATCCGTGCCACAGAGACGGACCTGCCCGTGGTCGAGGTGCGCTCGCTCCTAGCCTATGAAATGGAGGCGCCCCATGAGTAACTCGCTGTTGGGGCGCTTGCACGAGGTGCTGGGGGAGTTGAAGATGCCTGAGGCGCACGTGCTGCTGGAAGCGCATCTTCAGCGGGCTTCTCCAGGGGATCGCCCGTATGCGGACTTCCTGCTCGACCTGTTGGAGGCCGAGGCGCGGGCACGGCAAGAGGAGCGGTTCCGGCAGGCATTGAAGCGGGCGCGCTTGCCCGCGGTGAAAACGCTGGAGCAGTTCGACTTCGGCTTCCAGCCTTTCGACCAGAGTCAGGTGCGGGAGCTGCGGACCCTGCGCTTCGTGCATGAAGCCGGGAACGTGGTGCTTCTGGGGCCGCCGGGAGTGGGCAAGACGCACCTGGCGATCGGCTTGACGGTCGAAGCGATCCGCGCGGGCTTCTCGGCGCAGTTCATCACTGCTCATGACCTGGTGAGCGACCTGGGGAAGGCGGCAAGGGAAGGTCGGCTGGACCGGCGGTTGCGCTCGTTGGTGAACCCCAGGGTGCTGGTCATTGACGAGATGGGGTACCTGCCGCTGGATGAAGTCGGGGCGACTCTGTTCTTCCAGTTGGTGACGGCCCGGTACGAGCGCGGCAGCATCCTCTTGACGAGCAACAAGAGCTACGGGGACTGGGGCAGCGTCTTCGGGGATGCGGTGATGGCCACGGCGGTGCTGGACCGGCTGCTGCACCACGCGACCACGGTGAACATCCGGGGCGAGAGCTACCGGATGAAGGAGCGCAAGAAGGCCGGGCTGTTAGGCACTCTGGAAAGCCGGGAGAGCGCCGTCGCCAAGGACGACGAACTGGGGAGAATTCACCCGCCGAATTGAGGATTTTCAAGACGCCATTGACAGTAGGATTTGAACCCACGAGCATCCTCTTTGTAAGAGAGGCGTTCTGACCAAGCTGAACTACTCGCCCATACACCGAACGGAAGGCGGAGGACTCGAACTCAAGCCTTGCGGCCCGACCTGTTTTCGAGGCAGGCTGCACACCCCGCATTCACCTTCCAGAAGCCCCCGGCGAGACTCGAACTCGCGACCTTCGTCTTACCAAGACGACGCATCTACCTGCTGCGCTACAAGGGCACATGGTATAGTGACCCCGTTTGTCAAGACAGCAAAACGGCTTGTTTAAGATAGAACCCTGTGTCCGGTTGCTTGGTTCATTTCCCGTGATAGATCGCCGCAGGCGTCTGGTAACCCAGCGATTGATGCGCTCGCTCCCAGTTATAAAACTGAAGGTACGCGCCCAGACTCGCGATGCCCAACGCCACCGTCGCGTACTCCTTCAAGTACACCTCCTCATACTTGACGCTGCGCCACAGACGCTCCACGAAGATGTTGTCCAGAGCCCGGCCGCGCCCATCCATGCTGATCCTGATCCCGGCTCCCAGCAGCCGCCCCGTAAAGGCCAGACTCGTGAACTGCGCCCCTGATCCGTGTTGAAGACCTCGGGACGCCCCTGACCAAGTGCCTTCTCCAGAGCCGACAGGCAAAACTCCCCATCCAGCGTGGTCGAGACCTCCCATGCGAGCACAAAGCGGCTGTACCAGTCCATCACCGCCACCAGATACACGAAGCCCTGGGGCATCGGGAGGAAGGTGATGTCTGTGCTCCAGACCTGGTTCACCCGCTCTATCTTCACGCCCCGCAGCAGATACGGATACACCTTATGGCCCGGTGCGGCAACGCTCGTCTTCCTCTTGGGCAAGATCGCCGCCAGCCCCATCACCTGCATCAGCCGGGCTACGCGCTTCTTATTGACCACATGGCCCTGCTCCCGCAGCCACACGCTGATGCGCCGATACCCATAGAACGGCGTTCTTGTGTACTGCGCGTCGATGAGCCGCATCAGCCACAGGTCCTCTTGCCGCTCGCCCAGGTGCCGGTAGTAGCAGCCGGAGCGCCAGAGTCCCAGGGCCGGCATTGGCGCACCAGGCTCAACTGCGGGTGTTTGGGCTCGATCAGGTGCCGCTTTAGCTCAGCCGAGTTGGCCAGACTTTTTTTTGAGCCAGTCGAGTTCCACCTGCAGGCTTGCCCGATCTGCTGGTACAATCGCTCTTGCAGCGCCTCCTGCTCTTTGCTGTCCTTGGCCCGTTTGTCGCAGAAGACCCGCGGCAACTCGTCGAGGAGTTGCTTCTTCCAGGCGGTCAGTTGTGTCGGGTGGACACCCAGATCGCTGGCGATCTCGTTGACAGTGCGTTGTCCTTTGATGAGTTCCAGGGCGGCTTTGGCCTTGAACTGGGCGCTGTATTGTCTGCGCTGTGTCGTCATGTTTGCTTCCTTCGTCCTTTATTGTGACACAGCTCTCTATCTTAAATTCCTGTCCGAAAACTTGGGGGCATTATATGGAGCCTTCGACAGGAATCGAACCTGCGACATCCACTTTACGAGAGTGGCGCTCTGCCGGCTGAGCTACAAAGGCACATGGCGCGCCCGACGAGAATCGAACTCGCCTTCTTCTGTTCGACAGACAGACATGTTAACCACTACACCACGGGCGCGTAACATCAAAGCGGTAAGCGGGAATCGAACTCGCGTCCTCGGCATGGCGCGCCGAGATTCTAGCCACTGAACTACTACCGCATATCCCAAAGAATACCCTCACGGCGATTCGAACGCCGACTAATGTGGTTCTAAGCCACATGCCTCTGCCAGTTGGGCTATGAGGGCAATATGGTGGAGGCGACAGGGATCGAACCTGCGGCCTACTGCTTGCAAGGCAGTCGCTCTCCCGATTGAGCTATACCCCCACGTTTTGGTACCGCCTGCGGGAATCGAACCAGCACCGGCGCGTTATCAACACGCTGCTCTGCCACTGAGCTAAGGCGGTAAGTCTATGGTAGCCTTGGCAGGGATCGAACCTGCGACTATTCGCATCACCCGCAAGCGGGTACCCGAACGAACGCTCTTCCGCTGAGCAACAAGGCCGAATGTGTCCCCTTCTCTCCACGACAAACTGGTGCCGCCAGTGGGAATCGAACCCACGATCTCCTGTTCTTCAGGCAGGCGCTCTACCGGACTGAGCTACAACGGCACATGACCTTCCTGGTGGGCGCGGCAGGACTCGAACCTGCAAGCACGAAGCGGGGGTTTTACAGACCCTTGACCACTCCAGCAGTCAGGCACGCCCACAACCCTAATAGGGTTGTGGTGCAATAGGTTTTTGCTACCAGATGTTGTGTCTCAGCAACGTCATGAGACCGTAGATATAGTAGGAAAACCCAATTACACCACAACTCTATTTTTGTCTCGCCTCAAGGAAAGGCGGCAACCCAATCCATCGTGAACCAGATAGCCGCAGCAGGAATACGGGGCAGCGAGCTTGCGACTCTTCCGGTCGATTATCCACCGGTCCCCACCCAACGCAAAATCGCTGCCATTCTCTCCGCCTATGACGACCTCATCGAGAACAACACGCGCCGCATCGAGATTTTGGAGGAGATGGCGCAGGCGCTCTACCGCGAGTGGTTCGTCCACTTCCGCTTTCCCGGCCATGAGCAGGTAAAGATGGTGGATTCGGCGTTGGGGCCGATACCGCAGGGGTGGGAAGTGAAGTCTGTGACTCAGGCCGTTTTCGTCAACCCTACAACGAGAGTGACTAAAGAAGGCGAGAAGCCGTTCGTGCCGATGGGCAGTCTGTCAAACGATTCCATGCTCATCAGCGATATTGGAAGACGAAGTGGAAACAGCGGCTCGAAGTTCCGAAACGGCGATACGCTGTTCGCAAGGATAACTCCGTGCTTGGAGAACGGAAAAACGGGATATGTTCAATTCCTCCCGTCCAACACCGACCTTGCCTTCGGCTCGACCGAGTTCATCGTGCTGCGGTCCAAAACGCTCTGCCCGGAGTATGTTTACCTGCTCGCACGCTCGCACGAGTTCCGCGACAACGCCATCAAGAGTATGTCGGGGGCGACAGGCAGGCAGCGGGTGCAGGAAAGCTGCTTTGACAGGTTTTTGATTGCCCATCCGGACGCGCAACGGCTGGCAGATTTCGCGTCTCATGTAGCCTTGGTGTTCAAGTCCATTCATAACCTCGCCCAGAAGAACCATGTCCTCCGGCGCACGCGGGACCTGTTGCTGCCCAAGCTCATCTCGGGCGAGGTGGACGTGTCGGGGCTGGATATCCACGTGGAGGAACCGGCGGCATAACGGAGGCCGGAAGCAGACTTATGGCTTACGCCAAACAAGACGCATCCGCTTCACCATCTCGTTCGCAACGTACTCGACGGCGCTCTGCGCCTGCTGGCCGTCCGGGGTGGTTATATCCGCGGGTGGCAGCGGCAGGCCGGTCAAGCAAGCGTGATGCTCCTCGTCCTGTACCACATCCAGCGGCGACGGCCAATTGGGTACCGGTGCCCGCATCTGCCCTGCTTTTGCGTGGGCGACACCGACGCAGCGATTTCGGCGGGCAGGTTCTTCGATGAAGAACTGCTCCTAGGAACGCCGCCCGCGCAAACCAAGGGACAAGCAGTCTCCCTCCGAGGGCCTCAGGCGGAAGGCGAGCGAGGTGATCGTTCCGTCGGGCGTGATCCAGGTCGGCTTGTCCAGCAGGCGGTAGGTATCGGTTTCATCAGCCACGGGAGGCCAGCCGCCATCATCGCCCCGTTTCGCCTCGCCCAAGACCACCCCTTATTTGGCGGAGCCGGTCAGCCAGCCAAGCCGCCGGGCGAGAAGATCGGCTGTGATCTCCGCCTGCAAGTCGCCCCGCATGCTGCCCTGCTGGTGATAAATATAGTCCTTCCGCTCGTCGGAGGGATGGACGGTCAGCAGCACATACCGCGCCGCTTCCCCGTCGTCGGAGCGCCACTCGATGCGCAGGCCCCCTTCCCCGTCCGGGTACAGGGTGCCCTGCGCCAGCGCCATACGTGCGATAACACAATCCAGAAGGTCAGAGCATGGTCTCTGTGGAGCGGAACGTAGGCGCCAGACATTCGTCGTCGAAGTTCGACTCGTCGGCGACAAGCGTATTGATCTGCTTCAAAAATGTGCCGAAAGATTCTATGCGCCGCCGCGCCTCCTTCTCCCCCTGCACCTGCTCGGCCTGCACCCAGCGTGCCACGGCAGTGGCAGGTGCCGTGCCGCCTCCTTCCGTGTCGGCGTACAAAAATCCGCGCCCCCGGCGCTGCGCTTCCGGCAGCGTAACGCGGGTCGGCTCGGCCGTGTTCTCTTCCCGGCGACGCACGACGGCAGGCGGCGCGGCGGGAGCGGCCAGAAACATCAGAGTCATGGTTGTGGCTCCATACGCTGCTCGGCTTTATCCGTGATGCAGGCGCGAAACAACTCGTTCTTTCGTACCCGCAACTGGCCCAAGGTGTTCCACAAAGCGTCGTCTTCGTCGGCGCTCAGGGACAGTCCGTCGCGGAACAGATCGATATCCAGCACAAAGGAAAACCCGGCGGTGCCCGGCGGCGGAGGCACGGACGCTTGCTGGACGATCGCCATCGCCTCTATATCGGCTTGCGGCAGCACCATGCGCAAAGAGTAGTCCGCCAGTTGGAGCGACGGCAGGAGATCGCGATGCGGTATCTGCGGCAGAAGCCCCACGTATTCCTGCAAGTTCTGCGCCTCGTGCAACGTGTGGTTGAGTTGATTTACGTAACGCAGGGCGAGCCGAACCACTGCGCGGGGCCGCCATGCCGCGCGGTACCGCTCCCAGACGGGGCGTGCCTCCGCGCAAAACGCTTCCCAGCTTTCATAGGGTGGCAGCAGGCTGAACACGAACCCATCGCGCCGTGCCTGCACAATGCGGCGCTGATCCGCGCTCTGGTAGCGAAAGCCGCCCAGCACCGCACCGGTCGCTGTCTGCGGCAAGACGCCGGGGCCGAAGGCGATCTGCACAGAGTTGGCGGGAAGCTCCTGACGGTCGGGAAACTGCTCTGCCAGATCCCGGAAGCCTTCCGCAATCTCGACAGCCGACACACCGGGGCGCGGTTCTACCCGGATGTCAAGTATCGCTTCCGTTATAGGAGGTTTTCCATATAGCAGGCTCACGGCTTAGTCACGTAGAATATTATAACAGTTCGGAGCAGTCTCCTTCATTTCAAGGAACGGGGACCCGCAGTCGGTGGTGCGCCCGCCGGAAAAGCCCGATGAACACCTCGTATTCTGAAAATGCAATGATCGAGCAGCCCGCCATCGCCCTGTTCGGCGAACTCGGGTGGGAGACGGCGAACTGCTACCACGAGACCTTCGGCCCGGGCGGTACACTCGGCCGGGAAACCAGCGGCGACGTCGTGCTCCTTCCCCGCCTGCGCGCCGCGCTCCAACGCCTGAACCCCGACGCGCCCCGTGAGGCGATCACGCTTGCGATCGAGGAGCTGACGCGGGACCGCAGCGCGCAGAGCCTCGCCCAGGCGAACCGCGACATCTACCGCCTGCTCAAGAACGGCATCAAAGTCGCCGTGCGTGGCGGTGACGAGGACGACGAGGAAACCGCCGTCACTATCCGGGTGATCGATTGGAATAACCCCGCCGCGAACGACTTCTTCCTCGCCTCGCAGCTCTGGGTGTCCGGGGAGATCTACAACCGACGTCCCGACCTCATCGGCTTCGTCAATGGGCTGCCACTCGTCTTCGTGGAGTTGAAGGCCTCGCACAAGAAGCTGGAAAACGCCTACAAACACAACCTGGAGGACTACAAGGCGACCATCCCGCACCTCTTCTGGTACAACGGCCTCGTCCTCCTCTCCAACGGAAGCCGGAGCCGGGTGGGCAGCGTCACGGCAGCGTGGGAACACTTCGCCGAGTGGAAGAAGATCAACAGCGAAGGCGAAGAGGGCATCATCTCGCTGGACACGATGATCCGCGGGACCTGCGAGCCGTCGCGCCTGCTGGACCTCGTCGAAAGCTTCACCCTCTTCAGCGAGACGAGCGGGGGCCTGGTCAAGCTCCTCGCCAAGAACCACCAGTACCTCGGTGTCAATAACGCCATCGAAGCCGCCCGCAACCTCCGGGAGAACCGGGGCCGGCTCGGCGTCTTCTGGCACACGCAGGGCAGCGGCAAGTCGTACTCGATGGTGTTCTTCGCCCAGAAGATCCTGCGCAAGCTGCCCGGCAACTGGACGTTCCTCATCGTCACCGATCGCCAGGAACTCGACGAGCAGATCTACAAGACCTTCGCGAGCTGCGGCGCCGTCACGGAGAACCAGGTGCAGGCGGCCAGCGGCGACCACCTCATGCGCCTTCTCACGGAAGACCACCGATACGTCTTCACGCTGATCCAGAAGTTCCGCACCGAACGGGGCGAGAAGTACCCGACGCTATCGGAGCGCTCCGACATCATCGTTATCACCGACGAGGCGCACCGCAGCCAGTACGACGTCTTCGCCCTCAACATGCGCAACGCCCTGCCCGATGCCGCCTTCCTCGGCTTCACGGGCACCCCGCTCATGGCGGCGAGGAGAAGACAAAAGAGGTCTTCGGCGATTACGTCAGCGTCTACAACTTCCAGCAGGCGATCCAGGATGGCGCGACCGTGCCGCTGTACTACGAGAACCGCATCCCGGAACTGCAACTGACCAACGTGCACCTGAACGCGGACATGGAGGAACTCCTCGAAGAGGCCGAACTCGACGAGGCGCAGGAACGGGAGTTCGCCCGGGAGTACCATCTGATCACCCGCGACGAGCGCCTGGACAAGATCGCGGAGGATCTCGTGGCGCACTTCCTGGGCCGTGGCCGGCAGGACAAGGCGATGGTCGTTTCCATCGACAAGGCCACGGCGGTCCGCATGTACGACAAAGTCCGGAAGTACTGGAACCGATATCTCGATGACCTGCGAACGAAGCGCGCCGCCGCTGCCCCCGCGGAGCGCGCCGAGCTGGATGCCAGGATCGCCTTCCTGGAGACGACCGACATGGCTGTCGTCGTTTCCCAGTCTCAGAACGAGGTCAAGGATTTTCAAGAGAAGGGACTCGACATACTCCCCCACCGCAAACGCATGGTGAGCCAGGACCTGGAGACCAGGTTCAAAGACCCCGATGATCCCTTCCAGATCGTCTTCGTCTGCGCCATGTGGATGACCGGCTTCGACGTGCCCTCCTGCTCCACCATCTACCTCGATAAGCCCATGCGCAACCACACGCTGATGCAGACGATCGCGCGGGCGAACCGGGTGTTCCCCGACAAGGTCAACGGCCTGATCGTCGATTACGTCGGCGTGTTCCGGGACCTGCAGAAAGCCCTGGCCGTCTACGGCGCACCGAGCGGGCAAGCGGACGGCAAGCCGGTCGCCTCGAAGGCGGCCCTCGTCGAGGAGCTTCGCAAAGCCCTATCCGAAGCGATCGCATTCTGTTCGGGCCTTGGCATCGAAACGGCAGCGATCCAGGCGGCGGCCGCGTTCGAGCGCGTCGCGCTGCTCGACGCGGCGGTTGACGCCCTGCTGGTCAATGACGAGACGAAGCGGCGTTACCTCTCGCTGGCAACGGCGGTAGACAGGCTCTTCCGCGCCATTCTGCCTGACGCGGCCGCCAACGAGTTCGGGCCGGCGCGCTCCCTCTTCACCGTGATCGCGGACAAAATACGCGCGCTCACACCGGAGGCAGATATTGCCGACGTCATGGAAGCGGTCGAGGAGCTGCTCGATTCGTCCGTGGCTACGGAAGGTTACGTCATCCGTGAAGCCTCCTCACCTTACAACGTGGATCAGCGGTTGGACCTGAGCAAGATCGATTTCGAGGCGCTGAAGGCCCACTTCGACAAGAGCCGCAAGCATATCGAAGCAGAAAAGCTGAAGGGGGCCGTGAGCAGCAAACTAAAGCAGATGGTCCGCCTGAACCGCAGTCGTATGGACTACCTGGAGAAGTTCCAGGACATGATCGACGAGTACAACGCCGGGTCAGCGAACATAGATACGCTCTACAACAACCTGATCGAGTTCACGAAGACCCTGAATGACGAAGACAAGCGCGCTGTTGCCGAGCAGCTCTCCGAGGAAGAATTGGCCGTCTTCGACCTTCTCACCAGGCCGGACGTAGGCCTCACCAAGGCAGAAGAAGCCCAGGTGAAAAAGATGGCGCGGGAGCTGCTGGATACGCTGAAGCGGGAGAAGCTCGTGCTCGATTGGCGCAAGCGGCAGCAGGCCCGTGCTGCGGTGCGGCTGGCCATCGAGACTACTCTGGACCTACTGCCCGACAAGTACACAGCGGAGGTATACCAGCGAAAGTGCGACGCCGTCTTCCAACACGTGTACGACTCCTACTTCGGCTTAGACCAGGGCATCTACCCTCTCGCCATGCAGTCTCACCGCTCGCCCGGTTCGCCCACCCCGCGCTACGCAGGATGACCGGCAACGGGTGACCATCAGTCACGAGCGCGGGGGAGGCGTTCACGGCGTCGATCTCCTCCTGGAGGCGTTTCACGGTCTCCTGCGGAGCACACAACCCGATCGTGATCGCCCACAGCTTCTGCAGGTCTTCGCCGGACGCGCCGACGAAGTAGTGGAGCAGGAACCGCTGGTGAGACTCGATCATCAGCAGCGTCTTGAGCGGCGACAGCTCGGCAGGGTCCGCCTCCCGCGTGAGGACCCGGTCCCGGAAGCGGAAGTCCGCGGCCAGGGCGTTCCCCATCTCAACCAGGAAGTAGAGGAAGCGCACCCAGGTGCGGAAGGCCTCTTCGACCGAGACGTAGAAAAGGCCGTCGGGTCCGACGGCGACGCCCCAGGCCCCGTGAAAGTCGAGCCGCCCGATCGAGCCGATCTCGTACATCCCCAGCATGGCATCGACCTCGGAGTTGAGGTGGTGCTGTACCGCCTGATAGGCCCGGGTCGCGTCGAGCCCCGCGTTCTCGCGGAGGATCATGTCGCCCCCGGGGTGCAGATGGAGGAACTCGCTCACGTCGTAAACCCTGCCGCTCACGATGATCCAGTAGCCGTTTTCCGGATTGTTGTGCAGGGCCACGTCGGAGGCGTGGTAGGTCGCTGACTCCTCCCGGGAGGTGCCGCTGTAGGAGGTGAAGATGTCCTGCATGTAGCGGTCGTCCGCCACCAGGCGGTACAGAATCTCCCTCGCCTGCCGGTCACGCGCCGCCTCGTCCGGGCCGGGAGCGAACCGGCGCAGGACGTTCTTCAGCGCGTTCATCACGGTGACGCCGAACCCGGTCTGTCCACAGACGTAGAGGTAGGCCTCCTTGCCACCTTCCCGTTCGCTGCGGAGCAGGTCCCACAGCTGCCGCGCGTTCTCCTCCTCCTCGATGACGGCGTTGATCATCCGCCTCGCTCCGGGATCGAAGACGAACCCGCCCCCGCCGCCGGCCTGCCTTTCGTAGCGCACCGACACGTCATCGCCGGAGAAGGCGACGCGCAGCTGCAGCCGGCCTTCGCCCACGAGCCGTTCGATCTCCCGCCGGTAGAAGAAGTGGTTGCGCGTGCGCGTCCCGAAGAAGAGCCAGTTCTCGCCCGGGGTGCCGTTCCGGGCACGCTCCTGCAGGAACCCGCGGAACGGCGAGATACCGGCCCCCCCGGCGAACATCACGATCGGGCGGGCGGGGTCGCCGGGCAGGTGGAAGCGCGACGGCCGCACGATCCGCAGCGCGATCCGGTCGTCGCCGTCGGCGGGGCGCCCGATCACCCGGCAGATGAAGTGGGACGCCATCCCGTAGCGCGTCGCGGCGCGGGAGACCGGCGTATCCGGCGTTTCGTACTGGAGCCCTCCCACCGTCAGGTGCAACTCGTCCGCGGCGTCGTCGGACACCGCCCCCATCGCGGACGAGACCGAATACATCCGGTGGACCTCCGGCGGCACGATCTTGCACACGCTTTCCGGCTCCCACGGTTCCGCCTTCCAAAGTCGCCGCGTATCGAACCCGCCCTCCCAGAGCATCTCCAGCAGGTCCCACAGCTCCCACTGATCTCCCGCCCGCGCATCGAGGATCTGTTTGAGCCGGTCCGAGGCGGTGATGGCGTGCAGGGCTTTCGCGGCCGTCCGGAGGACGGGGCGGATCTTCCCGTACATCAACAAGGCCCGCAGGGGGAGCACGTCCCTCCCGTCGTAGCCGCGCTCCGAACGCATGGCGGCCCGCCACGCGCCGTCCAGGCGGATCGGCTCCTCCCCGGTGGCGCGCAGGGCGCGGAGCGTCTTGTCCACCAACTCGTCGCTGTTCTCGGGCATGATGCCGACGCGGTCGCCCGGCTCATACCGGATGCCCGCGCCGGCCGTGTTCAGGACGACGTGCTTGACCCAGTCGTCGGCGGTCTCGTCGGTCTTGGCGCTGCTCTTGATCGTCGCATAGTAACAGTGCGCGGGGAGCCCCTCATAGCGCTCGCGGCGCGATGTGTCCAGCGTCTCGTCCACCTCGTCCCACGGGCGTTCTTTGAACGACCCGGAGAACCCCCCCGTGGTCATCGAACGACCGACCTTGTACGCCGTCTCCAGGAATCCGTACACTTTGAGACGATGCGCGCCCAGGAAACCCTTCTCCCCAACATAGGCATCCAGCGCGGTCCGGAAGATGCCCTTGAGACACGAATCACCGCTTGCGTCCAGGAAATCGCCGACAGGCACCCTCTCGACCGCCTGGAGGAATTCGCGGTGATGCCTGGGATACCACTGGCGGAAGTGCAGCGCATCCTTGCCGAGCACGGAATCGTAGCGCCTGCGGCCGAAGAAGACGTCCAGCAGCTGGAAGATCGGCGCCGCGGTGCCGCTGGCCCCTGGGATCCCCTCCTTGATGGGGATGGCATAGCGCGCCACGGTTTTCGCCCATACCACGGGATCGACGTAGGTGTTGCTATGGGGGTTGGGATCGATTTTGAGGAACGAGTGGTTCGTGATGTGCTGGAGCCGCTCCAGGATCACCAGCAGCTCGGACCGGAGGGCGGAAGCATCGCCGCGCAGAACGGCTTCCTGGGCGCGGACCACCGCCCCGACGACCGGCGCTGCCTGGGCCATGATCTCCACCTGCGCGAGGAGGAACACGCGCTCGGCCTGGTTCCCCGCCGCCGGTACCAGCAGGTCGAGGTTCTCCAGCCGCATCGGATCAGGCAGCGCAGGATCACGAAGCTGCCAGTTGTACAGGAAGATGTCGTTGTAAGACAGGAAAGGCGCCGGCCGGCCCAGCCTCCGCGTCACCTCCTCCCAGGGCTTCTGGATACACGCCGGGACGCAGGCCGGGGGGTCGGTTTCCACCCAGTAGTACGTGTGCGCGAACTGACTGAGGAGGAGCGAGGCCCTGTACAGGTACTCCTCCGGCAGGTTATCCGCCTCTGCGCTCAGCAGGGGCAGGGCATCGAGTGCCGGACGCAGGGTCAGCGTCCGGATGAGATCCGGCAGCCTGTGCGCGGTCTCGTCCCAGGCCCGGTGGGTCCCCGGCAGATCCCGGAGGGGCGGTTGTACGGGTACGAAGCCGAGCTCCTCGGAAACCGGACCGGCATTCTCGTGCCCGCTCTCCTGGTTTGTAGTCGCAGCTCGAAGCAGGACCGCGCGGGACGGCGCGGTCGGGTGGCTAGCCATTGAATAACCTCATATCGGGTGGCCCTTGAGGGGAACGCTTCCTCGGGCGAGCTGCACGCGGCCTTTGCCGGGCGGGGCTTTTACAGACCGTAGACGACGGCCCGGCAGATGTCGGCGCGCGATACCGTGCCAACCAGCTTACCGCTCTCGACGACCGGCAGGCGCCGGATCTGCTTTTCGACCATTATCGAGGCGGCCATGGCCGCTTCATCGGTAGGTTTCATAACGGCTGCGTTCCGGACAACCAGGGGGGCAATGGGGTGTTCGGCCAGCTCCCGTCCCTTCCGGGCAAAGAATCGGAACGCGTCGTCCAGAGAGCCGCCCGCCGCCACGATCTCGTCGAAGTTGGGCAGTACGGCGCGTATGATATCCCCCTCGGATAAAACGCCAACAAAGTTCCTGTGGTTATCCACCACCATCAGGTCACTCGCCTCGGCGAGGCTAATGATCTCCGCCGCGCGGCGCATCGTCGACGTGATCTCGACGCGCACCGGGTAGATGGTCATGATCTCGCGAATGAGCATCGGGCCTCTCCTGCCCTCAGGACACGACCAGCTGCACCCACATTGTGTCTCCTCGTACCGGCTTCCGCATCCTGCCAGGTCCGTCCAACTTGGCTTGATCGTTTAGCTCATTCTACCATATTGCGGCCTGGCAAACTGTTCAGGAAGCAAGCATTGGTGGTTTTGTCTGTCTCTCTTGTCTGCGGTAGCAGGAGACGCCTCTCGGCCCGGTGAACTCTCCCACACAACGCCGCTTTGATCGGGGAGACCGCAATGTCCCTTCCATCGGGCACCGTCACCTTCCTCTTCACCGACATCGAGGGCAGCACCAAGCTCTGGGAGGCCCACCCCGCCCCCATGCGGGCGGCGGTAGCCCGCCACGACGCCCTGGCCGCCTCCCTTATCGAGGGGCACGAGGGCACGCTCGTCAAGAGCCGGGGCGAGGGCGACAGCCTCTTCGCCGTCTTCGCTCGCGCCAGCGATGCCACCGCCGCTGCCTGCGCGCTCCAGCGAGCTTTGCTGGCCGAGCCGTCGCCGGACGGCCTGCGCCTGCGCGTGCGTATGGCTCTGCACACCGGCGAGGCCGAACTGCGCGGCGGTGACTATTTCGGCCCCGCGGTCAACCGCTGCGCCCGGCTCCGGTCGGTAGCGCATGGCGGCCAGGTGCTGCTCTCCCTTCCCACCGAGGAGTTGGCGCGCGACAGCCTGCCAGAGGGTGCTGCTTTGCTCGACCTGGGCGAGCACCGCCTGCGCGATCTTGCGCGCCCCGAGCGGGTGTTCCAGCTCCTGCACCCCGAGCTGCCGACCGAGTTCCCCCCGCCGCGCTCGCTCGACGCATTGCCCAACAACCTGCCGCTGCAGGTGACCTCCTTCATCGGTCGCGAGAAGGAGATCACCGAGGCCCGGGCGCTGCTGGCGAAGGCGCCGCTCTTGACCATCACCGGCTCCGGCGGGGTCGGCAAGACGCGCCTGGCGCTGCAGGTCGCCGCGGAGGAACTCGACCATTATCCCGATGGCGTGTGGCTGGCGGAACTGGCCCCGCTCTCGGATCCGGCCCTGGTGCCGCAGAGCATCTCCTCTGTCCTGGGCGTGCGGGAGGAGACAGGGAAGCCCATCGCGCAGACCCTCCTGGATCACCTCAAGGCCAGGCACCTCCTATTGGTGTTGGACAACTGCGAGCACCTGATCGATGCCTGCGCCCGGCTCGCCGACCGCATCCTTCGTCACTGCCCGCGGGTGCGCCTGCTTGCCACGAGCCGCGAAGCGCTCTCGATCGCCGGGGAGAGGCCCTGGCGCATGCCCTCGCTGTCGCTGCCCGACCCCGGGCACGTGCCCGCGGCGGGAGCCCTGACCCAGTATGAGGCGGTGCGCCTCTTCATCGATCGGGCGACCACGGTGCAGCCCGGCTTTGCCGTGACGAACGCGAACGCGCCGGCGCTGGCGCAGGTGTGCCACCGGCTGGACGGGATCCCGCTTGCCATCGAGCTTGCCGCCGCGCGGGTGCGCGTCTTGCCCGTGGAGCAGCTAGCCAAGCGGCTCGACGACCGTTTCCGGCTGCTGACGGGCGGCTCGCGCACGGCGCTGCCGCGCCAGCAGACGCTGCGTGCCGCCATCGACTGGAGCTTCGACCTGCTGCCCGAGCCCGAGCGCGTGCTCCTGGGGCGCCTGTCGGTCTTCTCGGGCGGGTGGAGCCTGGAGTCGGCCGAGGGCGTCTGCGCGGGCGAGCCGGTGGCGGCCTGGGACGTGCTGGAGCTGTTGTCGCGCTTGGTGGAGAAGAGCCTGGTGCTCTACGAAGAGCCGCAGGCGGGGGAGGCGCGCTACCGGCTGCTGGAGACGGTGCGCCAGTACGCCCGGGACCGGCTGCTCGAGTCCGGGGAGTCCGGGTCGGTGCGCGGGCGGCACCGCGACCACTTCCTGGCCCTCGCCGAGGAGGCAGAGCCGGGGCTGTTCGGGCCGGAGCAGGGCCGCTGGCTGGGGCGGCTGGAGCGCGAGCACGAGAACCTGCGCGCCGCCCTGGAGTGGTGCCGCTCGGACGAGGGCGCGGCGCAGGCGGGGCTGCGGCTGGCCGCCTCCCTGTACCGGTTCTGGGTTGTGCGGGGTTACTTCAGGGAAGGCCGGGAGTGGCTCCAGGCGATGCTGGAGCGGGGCGGAGGGTCGGGTCCTTCGCTCACGCGGGGCAGGGCGCTGAACTGGCTCGCGGTTCTGGCCTTTCGCCAGGGGGAGAGCTCCGCCGTGCGGCGCCCGTGGGTGGAGGAGAGCATCGCCATTGCCCGGCAGACGGGAGACAAATCAGGCTGCGCGCGAGCGCTCAACACGCTCGGCTCCTTATTGGTGCGCGAGGGCGACGACGCGGCCGCGCGTGCCTGCTTGGAGGAGGCGGTGGCGCTGAGCGAGGAGACGGGCGAAAGGGGCAGTGGCACCTGGCCCCTCTATAATCTTGCGTACATGGCGGCCCGTCAGGGGGACCGTGAAGCGGAGCGGACGTTCTTGGAGCGCAGCGTCGCGGCGGCTGAGGAGACGGGCGACAAAGCGCCGCTTTTGTGGTCCCTGCAGCAATTGGGCGGTCTGTACCTGCGCTCAGGCGACCGGGCGTCCGCCCACTCCTGTTGGGAGCGGGGGCTTGCCCTGTGCCGCGAGCTGGGTGATAAGGCAGGGGTGTCGCGCTTTCTGCTGGAACTGGTGGGGCTCGCGATCCAGGAAGGCGATGTGGCGCGGTCGCGTTCCCTTTTCGAGGAGAGCGTGGCGGTGGCGCGGGAGCTCGCGCGCGGGGCCGAAGACAGGGATACTGCCGCCGGCACCCTGACTAGCGCCGGGTGGGCGTCTCACCGGCAGGGGGACCTGGCCGTGGCCCGCTCTTTGTTCGAAGAAGCACTCACAAGTGCCGGGCCCACAGGGATCTTTAGAGCAGACTCGCTCTTTCACCTCGGGATGTTGACGCGCGAAGAGGGCGACAACGCCAGGGCCCGCTCGCTTCTAGACCAGAGCCTGTCCCTGAGCCGGGCGGCGGGGTGGAGGACGGGCAGCTCCTGGGCGCTGCTGGAGTTGGGCCGGGTGGCCCCGGCCGGCGGCGCACCTGCCCGCGGCGGGCCCCCACTTCCAGGAGAGCCTCAATTTCTTCGAGGCGGCTGGCGGCAGTCGGGGCACCGCCAGCGCGCGGGCGGGGTTTGTTCTTGTGGCCGCCAGGGAGGGCGACAACGAGCGCGCGGCGCGCCTGCTCGGCGCGGCGGAAGGCAGGGGGGGGTGGACTTATGGTTTCGTGACGCCGCTGGGGCGCGCGGAGATGGAGCGTGTGACTTCGGTCGTGCGGGGCGCACTGGGTGAGGGGCGATTCGCCGCCAGCCGGGCGCAGGGTCAAGCGATGACGCCGGAGCAGTCGGTTGCGTACGCGCTGGAGTCGGGCGCTCCCTGAGCGCCCGTCCCACAGGGCCGCCCCTCTGCCACGCTCGCGGCCCCTTCTTCCGGTTCCTGCCACCACGCGCACTGCTGTAAGCCCGCGTCGTGTCGAGCGCTACGGCTGACAGTTCTTCACCGAGGATGCCGTCCGGCGAACTCATCCCCGAACTACGTCCGCCAGGCAACTCCCAACATCAGCACGTCGCCTTGGTCCCAGATAGGGCGCAGTGTGCCGTCGACAAGCTCGCCTACCAGGCGCTCAAGTACCAGCAGCGTGACGGCTGGAGCCACCGCGACCTGCTGCGCCTGTCGCACCCCAGGCCAAAGACCGAGCAGCACAAGGCGCTCTACCATTGGATCACGCAGGGCTGGCCGGGCGTGGGCGACGCGCCGCACTCGGACGAGGCGCTGCGGCTCGTGTGGGCGACGGAGCGGGCGAAGCGGGCCGAGAAGGCGGACGAGATCGTCGGCCTGATCCGGGGCTACAACCTGCCGCGCCCCGTTGGCGTCACTCGGTGAAGCGGCGTTCCTACCGTCGCTCCCCAGAGCCGCTGCTCAGGACCGTCACCACGGAGCGGGCGGGCAGGGCGACGGTGACGCGGCCGGAACTGTCTGCCCGCAGCGCTTTGGCCACCGTGGGGCGTCGGGCGCCCGCCGTGCTTTGAACCACGGAGACAACCGCGCCGCGCGGCAAGCCCGTCAGGGTCGCCTCGCCCGGCCCGATGGGGTTGACCAGAAGCACCGAGAACTGCCCTGGCCCCGGCCCCGCCGCCGGCAGAGCCTTCAGATCGTCATGGCTCGCCGTGGCCGTGGCGATCTTTGATCCCGGCGGCAGCGCCTCCTCCATCTGCCGGATCACGTGCCAGACCGGGAAGGGCTCCGTGCCGTCCTTGCTCACCAGCGGGTAGTTGTCCTGGTAGGTCCAGTAGTCCATCTGCTCCGCACCGCTCAGGCGCAGGGTGCGCTCATAGGCCAGCGCCGTGCGCAGGGCGTTCTGCGACGAGCGCCACGGGTCCGGGGCCCGCCACAGCTGGGCGTCGTGCCCGGCCTCCGTACACCAGACCGGCTTCTTGTACTGCCGCCCGAGCGCGGCGATGGCGGTATACTTCGCTTCGGGCGCGCCCAGCGCGTCCCAGGAGTGGAAAGCGAGCGGCCCCAGGTAGGGCGCGATGGACTTGTCCTCCAGCAGCGGGCGGGCGTAGTCGGCGAAGTTGCCGCCGTTGGCGGTGTCGGCGGTCAGGAACTTGGTCTTCAGGCCCAGCGCGGCGAAGCGCGGCCCCGCCAAGCCGATGAACTCGGCCATCTGCGCCGGGGTGAACTTGAAGTTCACGCCGTAGTCCGGCTCGTTGAACGAGAAGTAATCCACGCCGGCGCCATATTTGTCGCGCGCAGTGACAAGGAACTGCGCGATCGCCTCGATGCAGTCGTCGTAGCGCTCGCGGGGCAGGGTCCGCCCCTGCTCCGGCGTGCCGGGCAGCATCCACAGCGGCCCCTCCCAAACGGAACCGGTGATGGGGATCTTGCGCTTCGCCGCCATCTGCATCTGGAGGAGCGCCGCCCGCGCCGGCCCCTCGTCCTTGTAGACGCCCTTCTCTGGCGTCCAGCGGTTCAGCGGAATGCCGATACGGGCATGCACCACGCGCAGGTTTTCCAGGTTATAGCGCCCGACGGCGTCCATTGGCTCGCTGGAGCCGTAGCGCGGCTGGGCGAAGTTGCCGCCGAAGCCGCGCATCGTCTGCTTGGTCTGGTCCAGGCGCACGGTCACGGTCGCTGCGCCGAGCGGGTTCTTTTCCGCCGCCAGCGCGACCAGTTCGTCGGACGTCTTCGTCTTGCCGTAGTTGACCACGCTCAGGCCGCCCACCTCGAGTGTCTGCGGGCCGAATGCGAACCGGAGCGAGACCATCACCTCGCCGGGCGCGTAGCCGCCCACGGACGTGAAGGGGACCAGCACCCGCTTCCAGGCGCCGGGGTCCCGCGGGGTAGCCACGCCGAGCGTGGCGGACTTGGTCCACGGGTCGCTCGCCTTCTCGAACAGAAACTCCGTCTGGGCCGGGTTCTTCCCCGCCGCGGAGGCTCCGCGTACAGAGAACGAGGCCAGCAGGGCGTCGCCCTTCTCTACCGGCGCGGCGTTGTTGATCGTCAGCTGCGTGGCGTTGGTTCCGGGGGCGTCCGCGCCGATGGTGACGCGCAGGGCGCGGCGAAACGGCTGCCCGGTCACGGTCACGATCTGCGCGGTGGCCTTTGTGCGCTCCAGACCGCCGACCGGCGTGGTCAGCAGGGCGTCCGGCGCCAGCACGGGCTTCCCGCCCGGCGGCAGGTCGCTTTGCGCCTTCGCCGCGCAGCCGAGCGCGCCGACAAGTATCAGCCCGGCGACGGGCGGGAGGAGCCGCGCGAGAAGCGCCTGAGCGGCGGTGATCACGGGCATCCGGGGTGCCCACTCGGTCTTTCCTTTAGGTGCCATTTTTGTCCAGCAGCCTTCGCAGGATCACGATCTGTCCGAGGTGATAGGACGCGTGGTCGGCCGCGAGCAACGCTTCCCGCAGGAGGGTGTGGCCGTCGCCCCAAGGGAAGGGGGCGAAGAGATCGTTTTGTGGATCGAGGACGAGGGACTCAAGCGCGGCCCGGTCGGCCAGGAAGGCGCGGATCGTGGCATCCCAGCCGCCGTCGGCCACAGGCGCCTCCGTCGCCGGCCAATAGTCTTCCGGCCATCTCAGCTCAACATACGCGCCATTCTCGTTCCGGCTGAAATCCAGGATGTCGCGCTGGGTGATGCGCATGTGCTCGAGGATCTGCCACGCGCTGTGTTGGGCGCTGGGCGCAACGACGCCTCGCAGGGGAGGCGGGAAGTCGCCCACGATATCGTCAAACGTCTCGTAGGCGTGGCCGCCGCGGAGCAGCGCGACGACGTGATCACGTAGCGATCGCGGGGTCGTCATGATCCTTTTCAGCACCCCACCGTGCGTCCGATGTTGAGCATCCGTCCTGCCGCCATCACTTCCCCATGCGCCGAAGAGCTTCCAGACTGCGCCGGGGGATGTCGAACCCCCGACCATCCGTGCTGCCTTCCTCGACCACGTACCACTCGGTGTCCTGCGTCGTCTCGCACAGGCGGAAGATCTCGGGCCAGTCCGCCTGGCCCTCCCCGATGACCGAATCCACAGGCCCGCCGAACTCCTTCAGGTGGACGGATCGCGCGCGCCGGGGGAACTTGCGAAGGGTGGCTACGGGGTCGCCACCGCCCCCGGCGCAGTTGCCGATGTCCAGCTGCATGATGACCCCGGGACGTGTGTTCTCGAACAGGATGTCCCAGGCGATCCGGCCGCCCACCGTGGCGAAGTCGAAGCCGTGCGCGTGGTAGCCGGTGAACATCCCCTCGCCCTGCAGCCTCTCGGCCGCGTCGTTGAGGATCCCTGCCAGCTCCATGATCCCCCCGACCGATGACATCCGCTGCTTGTCGGCGGCGACGACGAGGAAGCGGTTGTCCAGGGTCTGGTTGAACTCGATCGCGCGCGAAAGATTGTCGCCGAGCAGCGCCCCGGTGGCCAGATGGATGCCGCAGCACGTCAGTCCGTTGTCGT
>JAUJNC010000503.1 GCA_030446525.1 Armatimonadaceae bacterium | reverse complement strand
TGAATCCAACATCCAGTTTGTCTTGCCCTATGAACAGGTGATGGAAATGTGGCGTCGCTGCATTACTACAGCCTATGCACCGGAATTTTTGTACCAGCGCTTTGCCTACCAGATTAGGAATACTTACCCCAACCGGATTGCTGTGCCCAACAGCCCTGCTCGCACCTCTTGGGCCAACGTCCGTAAAGGGCTGACGTTGATGAAGAATATTCTCCTGAGGGTTGGCTGCGGTCAGTACCGCAAAACTTTCTGGCAGATGGCTCAGCCAGCCTTGAAAGCCGGTAACGTCGAAACCTTAATCCATGTAGGTTTAGTCGGCCACCATCTAATCCAGTTTGCCCAAGAGTGCGCCATCGGTGAAGAATCTGCCTCCTTCTACTCCCAGAAACTGCGGCAAGGCCCTCAAGCCGTTGAGGTCGGAGCCGGCCATGGATAATCAGGGTATCAGCGATTCGAGCCAGGCCCAAATATGAATCTCAGCCTCTGCATGATTGTTAAAAATGAAGAGACTGCCCTCCCCCGATGCTTGACCAGTGTTAAGGCTATCGTAGACGAAATGGTGGTACTCGATACAGGCTCTACGGATCGGACTCAGGAGATCGCCCAGGGATTTGGGGCTAGGGTTTATGAGTTTGAGTGGTGCAATGACTTTTCGGTCGCTCGCAATGAGTCCCTTAAGTATGCTCAAGGTGACTGGGTTCTAGTTTTGGATGCGGATGAAGCCCTGGTGGCCGATATCGTCCTTCCAGACCGACTGGGCCGAGCAGCGGGTGCGGCACGAGGCGGTGTGGGTCGGTCTCGACTGGGACCGCGACGCGCTCAACCGCCGGATAAACGCCCGCGTGAAACAGATGATCGCCGCCGGCTGGGTCGACGAGGTCTGCCGCCTGCTCGCCGCCCACGGCCCCCTCTCCCCCACCGCCGCCGAGGCCACCGGCTACCGCGAGCTCATCGACCACGTGCAGGGCCGGATGTCGCTCGACGACGCGATCGAGCAGATCAAGATCGCGACGCGCCAGTTGGCGAAGCGGCAGATGAAGTGGTTTCGCCGGTTCCGGCACGTGACGTGGCTGCCCGGCGACGCGGGCCCGGACGTGACCGCGTCGAAGATCCGCGCACTATGGCAGGAGCGGGCGGGGGCGTGACCTTATGGATCGGATCGCGGGCTGGAGAATTCGGAGCCCGTTTTCCCGAGCGTTCGCACACGACAGGTCCCACGCTTCTTTCGCGCGTGCCCCGTCCCCCCACGCCGGCCCAGAGCGTACTCGCGCCGGGCCGGGATTCCTCCGCAAACGATCCCGCCCCGCGCCGGCGCGCTGGCCCCGCGTGGGGCCGCAGTTGTTCTACTTTTTGCGTCGTATTAGCGCTTCACCCGGGCCCCGTTAACGCACGCAACGCACCATTCTGCAGGATACATCCGCCCGCACACGCTTCATGAAATGACGGAGGAACGAACGTCATGATGGCACCGATGATGATGCTGAAGCGGACGCCCCTCCTGCCGCCGCCGTTGCAGCGGCAGCTGAACGAGGAGCTCCGCGCGGGCGAGAAGGTCGTGTGGGCGGCGCAGCCGCTGCCCCGGGTCTACCGCACGGAGGCTATCGGCGGGTTCCTGTTCGGGCTCATCTGGACGGTGATCGCGCTTCCCTGGACGATCGGCTTCTCCGGGCGGGAGGCGAACGCGTCGGGCTGGTTTGACTGGCAGACCCTGTTCGGCGTCCCGTTCGTGCTGATCGGGCTGGCGATGATGTCGTCTCCCATCTGGTCGCGACGCGCGGCGCGACGCACGGTCTACGCGGTCACGAACGAGCGGGCGATCGTGATGCAGCGCAAGACGTTCAGCACGATGGAGGTACACAGCTTCACCGCCGACCGCCTGTTGTCGATCACCCGCACGCAGCGCGCCGACGGCAGCGGCGACCTCGTCTTCGAGCAGTTCCGCCAGCCACAGGGCAGCCCCTCGACGCCGCCCACGCCGCCACCGCCCGACCACCACACCGCCGCCGCC
>JAUJNC010000059.1 GCA_030446525.1 Armatimonadaceae bacterium | reverse complement strand
CACAGCGCGACATGCTGTCTATCGTGTCAGGTTTTCGGATTGAGTTGATGTGTTCGTGTATCAGGTGAGTGAGTTGGAGAAGGAAGCCCTGTTCCGGCGAATCGAGGATGCTCACGAAGGCGGTAAGGGAAGAAGGCGGATTGCGTCAAATGATGAGGGTGGACTATGGGCGCTACTACTCCCGGTGTTACTACTTTGCACCGGAGCATCATCAGAATCATCTATGGTGGATGAAGGGATGGTTGTTCGCTTTCCGTTGTCGCTTCGGATGATAAAGAGCCTTTGTGAAGGCGTACCTGAACGCCGTGAGCGCAGTGCACCCAGGGAATCAACCAGAGTAAGCCGGGAGCGCGGCCCAAAAAAGCGCTACACTGGACGCGACTGCAGCCGATCTGCGTCGTCAGGGCTTCGCGGAGGCTTGCCGGCGCTACGGCCAGCTTCTTGGCGCCGGTGAGTTCGGGTTTGTTGGGCCGCGTTTTAGTCGTGTGCGTGTCGTCCGGCATTACGGCGGCGAGGCGCGGGGGTGTGGGACTGGTGCGACGCGCGTAACGCCAGAGCGATAATGCAAGCGGAAGACTGCCTGGCGCGCTTACGCCTTCGGCAGTCGCCTGTTCGAAACCGACCTGTAGGGACGGGTCACGACGCACATGATCCAGTGATCGGCAGGAGGGCGTCGCGGAGTCAGCCGAAAACATCATGATAGGGTACTACATCGAAGCGGTCGCACGCGCTCTGGGCGGTGTGCTCGACCTTTTTCACCCGGCTAGCCCTGCCCCTGGCGATCGCCCTCGCAGCGGTGGCGGGAACGCTCATCCTTGCCTCCCGGCGGGTGGCGAGTACCGCCCGCCAGGACGCGCAACCGTACTGGGCGGCATCCGGTTACCTCGTGGGGCTCCTCGTCGTGACGGCGATGGGCCGCCCTCCGCGCCGCGCACCCGCTTGCACGGCAGGCCGCTTTCTGAGCGAGACCGCCGAGGCCACCGTCAATCCCGCCCCGGACGCGCCGCCGGTTTATCAGTACGGGCCTGCGGCAGCCGCGCTCGCCGGGCGTACCTACACGCGCACCCTCACGCTGCCGCCCGACTTTCTCCGAGCGTATCGGGACCGAGGGCGTGGGCGTGCTGTCGCCCTGCCTTTTCAGACCCCTCCCGCCCAGAACGCGCTCCGGCTCGTGGACACCTTCCGCCGCAGCGGGCGCGACGTGGTGTTTACCCGCGAGGTCACGCGCCTCGACGAGGAGCCCATCCCATTCACCCGTTCGCGGAGTACAGGCGCGCTTCCGGCGCTTGCGGGTTACGCGCCGTCGGGTTCGAAGGGCGATGCGTTTTCGCCAACACGGCTGTGGCCGATCACGCGCTTCGCATTCGCCCTGCCCCAAGCCGGCACGATCCAGGGACCTGAACGTGGCCGTGGGCGGCCAGGCCGTGACCGAGCCCAATGGCTCCGGCGCCTATGAGTGGACGGGCCAAATGTCCCCCGGTGAGCGGCGCGAAGCCGTCGTGCGCTACCGCGTCGTGGGGGCGCGCACCTGGCCGGCCATCGCCTCGCAGCGGCGACGGGTGCAACTGTTCCGACTCGACGCCGCGCCCGGCGGGCCCGGCGCGTTTTCTGCGGGGAGTTTGCAGCCCTCCGCCGCGCAGCGACGAGTCGCTGCGCTCCCTACTGATCGTCGCTGATGCCCAGCAAATCAACACGAGCTTTCTAAAGGCTACTGCGGCCTGAACAAGGGCATGAAGGCGGCCCAACAATTCTGCACCGGACGCGAATACAGCCAGTGCTTGGTTATCATGCCTGATTGCTTCGCGCCGGTAAATTCGGCCGCTGGGCCGTCGGTTCGTCCTGTGGGACACTGACCGAGCGCGAGCATAGCAGCCTGAAGGCCAACAACAACTGGACGCTTTCTTGCTTTGTCCATCAGCCCGCTTTCAGGCTCATGCAGCAGGATTCGCTGGTGTTAATTGACGGTGCCCTCATCTCTTCTCCTCGCCCAATCAGGGCTCCTTATTCTGCCAGAACCGTTCCAGTCCATCCCGCGCCTCCCAGCCCAGCAGGCGCTCGATCGCTATCGTTCCGAGCGTCCGTGCAGCAGGGATGCGGTGACGTGAAATTCCTCGTACGGCGACGGCAGGGACGGGACTATCCAGCGCGCACCGCAACGCCCGCGCACGTCCCTCCAGGTGACCATCATCGGGTAGAAACCATTCCCTATCTCCGCGTCGCCGAACTTGCTGAACAGCAGGTTGGGAACCTCAACCCCTGCCATTCCGCGAAGACCCGCAGGATCTCCTGGCCCAGGGTTTGCTGTGCGGGTAAAGGAGGCACCCAGGCGAGTAGGCCAGGTCACAAGCGACCTCGTAATCCCCAGGGTAGTCCCCCAGACCAACCAAGCTGACAGCGCGGACCCGTCTGCACCAGCCGACGAATGCGGTGCTCCAACGCCGCGATCGCTAAATGGTACGCACCAAGCGTGTTGACGCGGAACGCGTCTACGGGATCGGCGCGGACAACCGTGCAGTTGACGATGGCATCCATGTCCTCGCAGGCGTCACGCACCTGCGCCAGGTCGCGGACGTCCACGACCCGGCTTTCGTGACTCCCGTAAGGAACTGGCGGCGGAAAACCGCTCCGCCAGCGCCGGCGCCGGCGCTCCAGCTTTACAGGCTTGCCTTCGCGCGCGATTTCGTCGATCGCCCGCGCGTCTGTCGGCGCAGTTGGTAATGGGGTGCCAACCTCCCGCGCCAGCGCGGCCCCCACCAGGGCCGCCGGCCCCGAATCACGACTCGGCCATCGGGCGAGTGGATACCGGTTGCGCAGGGGCAGGACGCTCCTGCCAGGAGCGGAAATCCGCGGCCAGGCGTCCCACGACTTCACCCAGATGCTCCACCGTCCAGTCGTGCGGACGCTCCGTGCGCAGGCAAGCAAGCACCTCGGTCACCGAAGCGGCGGCATCGCCGACAGAAATATCCCCACCCAAGCGGAGGCAGCAGGTGTGCAGGCCGGATGCTCGAGAGTGATCTCCCCGTGCCGAGATCTCGAACAGCCACGGGCAAAGTTCCGACAGATCGGTTTCGGCGGGGCCGCCACCTGGTATCGAGCATCCAGTTCTGGAAACGGCCAAGGCCAACTAGAGACCAGGGCGACCGTCCACTCCCGCGTTCGCGGCGGCGCAAGGACACTCCGGCGTGCCGCGCCGCGCTCAAATCGTTCGAAGGAAGCACTACCAATGCCGCGACATCCTCCACGCCTCGCCCACGGCCGATACCGCATGCCCCGGCCCCGCGCAGCGCACCGCTCGGCCTCACGAAGTATAGCCCCTCCCCCAGATACACTGCGTTCATTGTTTCTCCTTATAAGAACCCGTGCCGCTGCACCCAGGGATTAACGGTCTTTACGCCCGAACCGCGCGCTTGCTCACACAACGTAGGCCCCGGCCGGTTCCCAGGCGTCAGAACGCGCTGTCTGGCATCTGTAGGGCACGCATGCGCAACGATTGTCCTCGTGGTTAACAGCGTCCATTCAATCGGAACGGGCGATTTCCCCTTCAGGAACATCTCCTCGACCTGAGCGTTCAGCGCGGCAAAATGGCCGTAGTGGTTGGCTGGTCCTCCCAGACGTGGGGCAGTGGCTGGCCTCGACCGTCCCCAGTGCGCAGGGCGGCGGCAAAATGGCGCAGGTGGCCGTGCAATAATAATATGGGCCGCGTAAGCCGTCTGCGAACTCCAGAGAATACGACCAGGGCGGGTCCGCGGCGCGCCGGGTCCGAACGGAGATTGCTGCGGATATCCCTGGCGCCACCGACGGAGCCGCGTCAACTGGCTTCAAACAACTCCGGCTCCAAAGGCCGGCGTCGAGCCTCTGAAACTGCGTCGCCCTGGAAGACCGTCGAGTGCCGCGATCCCGGTCTCGCCCCCGGACGCGCTCGATGAGACTGCATCAGCTCAAGCTGTGGAAGCCATATACCTCTGCGCCGGAATAGAAGGGCGATATATTCGGTTATCTCCGCGCCGGCTAACCCGCGAAAGGAGGCTGCGTTAAAGAGGTTAATGGAATGCTTGAACCCCCATCGAGGGAAAGTTTAATTCCCGTGCGGTCTCTACCATTTCCCCGAGCCCAGTCGAGTTCCACGAGGAGGTGCTTGTCACCGAAGACCGGGACGCACCGGCCCAATTCCCGAAAACCGCGATGACTTCGTCGAAGAACTCCCTTCCGGGGATAGAGTTTCTGGCCGTATTCGTTGTACGGATAGTCGCCGTGCTCGCCGACAAGCACGGCATCGACCGCCAGGCTTTCTCCGTCAGGCCGTCAGTGCCGCACGAATCGTCGGACAAGGGCCCCCATGTTTCTCGGCCAAATACGGAGCCAGATCCACATCTGCCTGACGTTCACGCTGACCAGCAGGGGGGGGACCCTCTGGGAGCGTATGCGCGTCAATCAGACAGGGCTGCGCGACGCAGCGACGCGATGCGCGTTCTCGGCCCACTCCAACCCCAATCAACGTCGGTGGGGATGGGTTCGATCCAGCACGCGAGATAATCACGTCGGCGTGCGAGGCCGGATAGTGCGTCGCAAGGGCCGCTGTTTGCTTCATGAGCGCGTCGGGCCTCCGCGCCGTCCCGTCAAGCGTATCCCGCGACGCCGCCACGGCCCGGTCAACATCCTCCGCCGTGTGCGCGCCGCTGATATACCAGAGGCCGCGCCCGATAAGGCGAACGCCCCGCTCCTGCATCCCCCGTAATAATCGCGCGCGTTTTGCCCCCTCGAACGTCTGCCTCCGAGGATTATAGACTGCTGAACTTGCGGAATTCCTGGAGCCCCGCCCAACGTTCTGCGCTCGCTCATATAGTGTCTGTGATCTCGAGCAGATCTTCATAGGATGTTATCCTCGTTGGGAGCCGCGACGGCCACCGCATCGATCTCAAGGAGAGCAGACCGGGCGGGAGGCAGTTGACAATCGTCGTACGGGCCAGTACGGTGCACTAAAGTACTCCCGGTAGATGCGGTTATAGAGGGGAATATCGGCCGGGTTCTGGACGTAGCCACGGACCTGCGATGTCGACAAGGTGACCTTCCGGACCCGAGTTCTTGCCAGCGCTCCATCGTGTAGCGCATCTGCGCTTCGAAACTATCCTCCAACGAAGGCGCCATTTCGTCGACCGCGCCCGCGCCGGCGAAATAGACCGTGTCGCCGGCGCGGCGCCATGACGATATCGGCAGAACGTGTTTTTCCTGTCCTTCAGCCATCGGGTATTTCAAGCTCATGGTAACCGTACTATCCCTTCCGTCGTGTCCAAAGTTTCCGCACCCAGCGTGGCGGGCCACCAGGGCGAACTCGCGGACGAAGGCCGCCACTTCGCTGTGCGGCCAGCGGCAACGCCTCGCCCTTTTCAGGCGTCGCCATCTCCCGGATAGCCCAGCGCCCCGCTGGGACTACTCTGCTCCAACGTCCGCGCCACACTCACCCGGCTGGAGTGGCGGAAATCAGGGCACCAGAACGGCGAGTCAAACCGGCGGCGCGTCGCCGGGCGATTTCGTTCCCACGAGATCCGGACGGATAACCTGAATGGCGCTCGTCTCCCATTCACAGGCGTGGCTGATCCGGCTTTGGGAAAGGGATGGTTCGATGTCAGACACCGCATCCTTCGGAATGAGGTCGAACCAGCTAACGAAACCATATACAGGTCGGAATACCGGCGGTACTCAATCTGCTTGTCGCTGATCGCCATCTGCGCCGGAGTGATGTTGCCGGCATGCGCGTTCAACAAGAGGATGCGCCGAAATCCACCACCGATCAGGCTGTCCAGAAGTTCCTTTAGCACATGCGTGTAGGTTTCGGCGCTCAGGCTGACCGTGCCGATAACAGTGATGGTCCGATGCGCCTGTCGAACATCGGCAGAAATACAGTGGAACTGCCCAACTCGGCCTCCACGCCGCGCTACCTCACCGCCAATCAGGCTGTCAGTCAGCAGCGGGAGGTGGTGCCCGTGCTGCTCCGGGAGCCAAGAGGCACGACCGCCACTTTTTCGGCCTGCTCCGGGCGGAAGGTAGATGGAGTTCACTAACTGCGCCGTTCTTCCTACGTCTCCTGAGCACCACGAAAGGGTGGTTGTTTTGACGCACACAGGGCGCGGTACGGACGTCTCTGGCCGGCGGGCGTGAGTACTCCGGTGGCACGATTGACCCGAGACGACAAGGTTATTCGAGTCCCGGTTCACCCAACCAAAACGAACTCACCGGCTGGGTCGAAGGAGAATCGCGCGGGTGCTTCCCGTCGGGATGTGAGCCTGTTGGGTGAGGCGACCTGTCTTTCAGTCGACCGGCAGGACGGCCAGACTGTCATGGCGGCCTCCCCTACGGACGATGTAATGGCGACATTTTAGCACAAGGCTTCTCCAGAAAAAAGGAACCTTTGTTTCGTCAGATGAAATACAGTGGAGTCGGTTAATTCAGGGGTAACAAATGTCTGAGCAGTACATCGTTCAGCCGGTGGCAAAGGCGCTACAGGTGCTGGAGTATGTGGCGGAGGAAGAGCGTGATCTATCGCTGGCGATGATCTGTGAGCAGACCGGCCTGCCCAAGACAACGACATTCCGCTATCTACAGACGCTGCGCCGCGCGGGCTTCGTCGCCTACGACCCTAAGAGCGACCAGATTGTTATCGGGCCGGGGTGCGCTTATGGATCCTGGGCCAGTTGGCGGCGGGCCGTTCGGCAGTGTGCGAATCGCGCTGCCGGTGATGAAGCCGCTGCGCGATAGGTTCAATGAGACGATCAATCTGGCGGAGCTTGACGGCCCGGAAGTCGTATACCTGGAAGTGCTGGAAAGCCGGCGGAGCCTGCGGATGCAGGCCAAGGTGGGCAGCCACTGACCCGGCCTACTGCACGTCCGTGGGTAAGGCTATGCTCGCATTGTGCCGCCGGAACGGCTGATGGAATACCTGCCATCGCGCCTTACAGCGCGCACCCACGGCCCACGATCCACCTCGTCGCGGCGCTCCGGCGTGACGGCTGGTGCAGGAGCAAGGCGCGGTGGGCCGGGCGGAAGCGGAGGGCGCCTGCTGCATCGGCGCCCCGATCTTCGGAAGGCTCAGTGATCGGCGGCATCAGCGTTTCGGCACCCGCGAGCCGCATGACACGCCCTCTAAGAAGGAAGTGGCCGCGGCTGTTGTTTCCCCAGAAGGCCGCAGAAGCGATTGCGGGATCGGCTGCGGGCGTTGCGCTCGCGCTGGTTTCCTTGGGGTCGTTTAGCGAAAGGGAAAATAGAGGGGAACACCGGCACTTTCGGTAAGCCTGGTTACTTTCCGCCGCGCGAGAAACGACTTGGGCCCGGTAAAGCCGTTATGTGTACCCCATCACGCTCGTGCCCTACTCGTCGTGCCCGACGCTCGACCAAATCACGGTCTGCGAGGAATCGATCCTCTTCCTGGTCGAAGCCGATACCCGGTTTTCCTCGAGAAAGGTCGTATTCCGACGCAGGCTCCGAGCCGAGGCCGTGCGCTGATAGTCCGAGCGCGCGAAGAGCGCACAAATTGCCGCTACCCAGCCGCTTGGCTACGGGGCGGAATATACCGAACCGGATCCGTTCTTTGCTCCCTCCGGTTCTGTCCTCCTCCTGGTGCGGGGCAGGCGGATCGTGAAGGTAGAGCCGTGGCCCATCTCGCTGCGGACCGTGATCGTGCCGTTGTGCCTCCGCACGACGCCGGCCACAATGCGCGTCCCCAGCCCCGTGCCGCCCGGCTTGGTGGAGATCGTCTCACTTGTGAAGAGGCGCTTTCGAATGTGCTCCGGGATGCCCTGCCCGGTGTCCTCCACCTCGATCAGCAGCGTACCCTCGCCCGGCTGGGGTCTGCGCGTCCGAACAGTGACGATTCCGTCCTCGGGAGTCGCCTCGACGGCATTATTCACCAGGTTGTATAGGGCGTTGTACATCTGCTTGCGGTCCAAGGGCGCGCGCGGCAGTTGGGGATCCAAATCCAGTTCCAGGCGCACTCCCGTCCTTTCGGCCATCAGGCGCAGGGAACGCGCTACCTCGTGCGCGGTCTGGTTTAGGTCCGCCTGCTCGAAAACCGGCGGGGCCAGCTCGCCCTTGATCGCGTCGGCGATCTCCTTCGTGCGCGCCTGCACCTTCTCCGCCGCATCGAGGGCGTCGGCGAGGATCCAGCGGTAGTCTTCCCGCGCATCCGCCATCGCCTGGGCGATCTCCTCGCCCCAGCTCTGGCCTTCGGGGCAACAGGCGCGGATGGCATCCAGTCTCTCGAAGAGCGTGTCCAGGATCGGCACCAGCGTCCAGACGCCGGACTGGATCGGGGTCAGCAGGTTCTTGATGTCGTGCGAGATATCCCCGATGACGTGCACGATCTCGGCCCGGCGGGCTGCCTCTGCCAGTTGCGCGTGCTCGATAGCCGTCGCCGCCTGGACGCAGAGCACCTCCAGCAGTTCCCGGTCGCCCGCATTGAAGGCACGCTTTCCATCGGTGCGCAGCACCTGCAGCACGCCGAGGGACGATTCCTCTTCAGGTCGCCCCACGGGCAGGGCGAGCAGCGTCGCCGTCGCCGGTGCGGGAGCGCGGCCCGTGCGGAAGATCTGCTCGGCGGCCTCCTGCCATGTGACCGGCGTCGGCCCCTCCGGGAGGGCGGGACCGTCCGCGCCGCGGACCCGGAGCGTGTCCGCCGGCTCAGCGGGTCCGGCCGGCTCCCGCAGGTAGAGCAGCGCCGCGTCGGCGTCGAGCATCTGCCGCGCCAGGACGACCGCCTCCCGCGCGACCGCGTCCGCGTCGGCGTGGGCGAAGAGCGCCTCGGCGCAGCGGCGGAGCGCCTCCACCTGACGCTTCTGGCGGCGCAGGTCGGCCTGCCCATTGCCGCTCTCGCTGGCCGCTGGCCGCTCCCGCTCGCCTACGCCCGGCGCATCCGTCTCATCTCGTGGTGTCATACCGCCTCGGCAGGGCCGCCCGAAAGAGCGGCGGCACCTGGCAGCGCCTCCTCCCGCCGGGGCCATAGGAGCGACGCAAGGATCGACAGCGCGAGCGTCAGGACCGTGACGGCCAGCGAGACGCCCGTCGGGATGGCGTAGGGCGTGTCCACCAGCAGCATCTTCACCCCGACGACGACCAGGATCACGGCCAGGCCGTAGTGCAGGTAGCCAAACATCCGCATGATCCCCGCCAGCGCGAAGTACAACGAGCGCAGACCCAGGATGGCAAAGACGTTGGCCGTATAGACCAGGAACGGCTCGCGCGTGACGGCCAGGATCGCCGGGATCGAGTCCACGGCGAATACCACGTCGCTCAGCTCCACCAGGAGCAGGGCGACCAACAGGGGCGTCGCCCAGAGCCGGCCGTCCCGGCGCGTGAAGAACCGGCCGTCCTCCAGTCCGCTGGTGACGGGCACGAGGCGTCGGAACGCCTTCAGGACCGGGTTCTTGTCCGGCTCCATCCTCTTCTCCTTGCCCAGGGCCATCCGGATGCCGGTCAGGATCAGGAAGGCGCCGAAGACGTAGATCATAAAGTGGAACCGCTCGATCAGCGCGACCCCGGCCAGGATGAAGAGGGCGCGGAAGAAGAGCGCGCCCAAGATCCCCCAGAACAGCACCCGGTGCTGGTAGATGACCGGGATCCCGAAGTACGAGAAGATCAGCAGGATCACGAACAGGTTGTCCACGCTCAGCGACTTCTCGATCAGGTAGCCGGTCAGAAAGCCGAGCGCGTCGCTCGCGCCCCGCAAGTGCCAGACGCCGGCTGCCCAGGCGAGAGCGAGCACGATCCAGAAGGCGCTCCAGGCGAGCGCCTCCCGGAAGGTGATCTCGCGCACCCGGCGATGCAAGACGCCCAGATCCAGGGCAAGCAGGGCGAGCACGAACAGGTTGAAGCCCAGCCAGGACCAGAGCGAATCCGTCATCGCTGTTCCCCTCCTTTGTTCCTACCGTGCCTCTAACTGTGCCGCTACGTCCATGCCCCGGGCGCCGACCACCGGTGCCCGGAGTAGCCACGCATCTGCGCCGCCAGCTCTTCCAGACGGGCGATGCGGTCCTCTGTCGGCGGGTGCGTCCGGAACAGCGTGGCCAGGCCCTCCAGCGCCTCGCCGCCGAGCGGATTGACGATGTACATGTGCGAGGTGGCCGGGTTGACCGGCATCGGCAGTCGCTCCGCCGCCGCCTCGATGCGCCCCAGCGCGCTCGCCAGCGCCAGCGGGTTGCCGCAGATCTGTGCGCCGCCCCGGTCGGCGTCATACTCGCGCGTGCGCGAGATCGCCATCTGAATCAGCAGGGCCGCCACAGGAGCCACGATCACACCGACCAGCAGGCCCAGGAGCCCGAGCGGATTCGCGCCCTGCTCTTCCTCCTCGTGATGAACCCCGCCGAAAAGCGATTGGAATTGGAGCATCTGCGCGACGAAGCTGATGGCGCCGCCCATGGTCGCGGCGATGGAGCTGATCAGGATGTCGCGGTGTTTGATATGCGCCAGCTCATGCGCGAGCACGCCTTCGAGCTCCTCGGCCGAGAGCATCTCCAGAAGACCTTGCGTCACGGCCACCGCCGCGTGCTGCAGGTTGCGCCCGGTCGCGAAGGCATTGGGCTGTCCATCGGGAATGATGTAGACGCGCGGCATCGGCAGACCCGCGTTGTGCGCCAGCCGTGCCACCAAGCGGAACAGGCCCGGCGCCTGGGCCTCGTCCACCGCCTGTGCGCCGCTCATCGCCAGCGCCATACGGTCGCTGAACCAGTAGGCGAAGAAGTTGGTGGCCAGCGCCAGGACGAAGCCGATGATCAAACCGTCCTGCCCGCCCAGCAGACGGCCCAGCGCCATGAACAGGCCGAACAGCGCGGCCATGAGCAGACCCGTCTTGAGCATATTCATCATCTCGTTGTTCCTCCTTGTCCTTGTTGGTTCCACCCTATCTATCTTCCTATACATGAGCGTATTACGCTAAAGTTCCTTAACAGTTTTGGAACATTCCTTGGTGCTGTTCGGGTATAAGACAGGTGGGAGACCGCCGGCTTGAGCCGGGGAAACCAAGGACAGACAGGAGGGCGTACTGGAGGTGCACCTGCCCAAGGCGGAGAGCGCCAGGGTGAAGACCGTCAAGGTGAAGGTGGAGAGTTAAGTAACGCCAAGTAACTTTCGGTTGCCGCTTCTTCGGGCGGCAGCCTTTTCAGGAGCCGCGGCGGGGCTCCCCGCCCCGGCTGTAGTTGAGATACGGCTATGGAACGCTTGCCAGACAGCAAAAATCTGGAGGCGGCCCTAAGCGAATACCCGTTTCTCGGCCGCCTCCTTCATACTCTGCCTGAGCCGGTCCTGTGGGTGGATCGCGAGCGGGTGGTGCGCTACGCCAACCGGGCGGCTGCCCGCTATCTGGGGCATGCCGACGCCGGAGGGCTGATACAGCGCCCACTCAGGGCGCTCGGCGCGCCCTGGGCCGCTTCCCTGGATGCGCTCTGTGCGGCGGTGCTGGACACCGGCCGCGCCCAGGAACGGACGGAGCTGTCGTTCACAGGCCCTGCCGTTTCGGCAGAGGAAGCCCCCACCTTCTTCGATGTGGAGGCGGAACCGGTCCGGGACGAGGCGGGGCATCTCCGGGGGGTGGCTCTGGTGCTGCGCGATGTCACCGAGCGGGTGCTGCTGCGGGAGGCGCACCAGGCCGCCCAGGAGAAGGCACGCCTGCTCGCCCGTGCGCTCCAGAGCGACATCCTCGCCCGCGGGAATTTGGGTCTCGTCCCAGGATATTCGCTGGCCGTTTCCTACTGCCCCATGGACACGGAGCATGATCTTGGCGGTGACTTCTTCGACGGCTTCCCGCTGGGACCGGACACGATCGGTCTCGTGCTCGGGGATGTGTGCGGCAAAGGACTCGGCGCGGTGCTCGACACGGCCGTGGTCAAGTTCTTCCTCAAAGCCTACGCTCGCGATGCTCGCCAGCCCGCGGACGTGCTCGCCAAGGCCCACCGGGCCGCCCGCGAGGAGGAGCAGTTTAGGAACTTCGCGACCGTGTTCTACGGCCTGCTCAATACGCAAACGCACTCGCTGGTCTGGGCCAGCGCCGCGCATGAACCGCAGCTTAGGGTCCGCCCCGATGGCTCCGTACAGGAGCTGTGGCCCTCCGGCGTACCGCTGGGACTTGCGGTCATCGAAGAGCCCGGCTACGAACAGCGGGTGCTGCCCCTGCACCCCGGGGATCTGCTGCTCCTTTTCACCGATGGGATCACCGAGGCGCGCAGTCCCTCGGGTGAGCCCTGGGGAGTGGAGCGTCTCAAGGCTCTGATTCAGGGGCGTCCCAACGCGAGCCCGCAGGAGATGGTGGCGCATATCGAGCAGGAGGTGGACCGCTTTACCGGCGGCAGGCAGACCGACGACCGTATTATCGTGGCTTTGAAACGTGACACGGGACCGCGTCGGTTCCCGTTCAAGACATAACTGGCTTTCCTGTATCTGATGGCGTTCTGGGCCATCGTCACGGGCGCTCTGGTGACCGTGGCGGCCGTCCGCCTGCGACGCTTGATCGAAGGCGAATGGCGCCTGGGCCTGAGCGGCGTGGCATCGGTCGGTCTGGGCGTGCTGCTGGCGCTGTTTCCCGGTGCCAGTCTGATTGCCTGGACCTGGATGCTGGGCGCGTTCGCCTGCGCGTGGGGCGCGCTGCTCCTCGCGCTTGCCTGGAAGATCCGTGGGTTTCTGCGGACAACCGATGACGGTCAGACGCGCCGCTGGAGCGCGGCCTGATCAAAGCGGGAGCGGCCGAGCAGCCTGATTGCAACGAGGAAGGTTAGCGAGAAGCGGATGAAGAACGCCAAGCTCTCCCTGCTCCTGGCGGGCGCCGCGCTCGCGCAGCTCGGCGCCCTCGGGATGACCGGCGCGGTTTTGACCATGCGCCCTTCGGGAGAGGAGAGCTCTCTGGCGTTGGTTACTGGAATGCTCTGGGGCCTGGCGTTTTTGTTCTGGATGATTTACGCCAATGAGAAGACCTGATGCCATAGCCACGGCGCTCGCCGGTGCTGCCGTTGCGGAGCCGGGAGCCGATACTGCCGCTTCCCCGGCGGCACGGCTGCCGGCGACCGCATCGGCCGGACAAGACCAAAAGTGCGTTACCATCATCTTCAACCCGGTGTCGGGTCAGGGTGATCCTGAGGAACGGAAACGGCGCATCGAGGAAGTCCTGGCCCGGCACGGTTATCGCTGTCAGCACCTGGTCACCACGCCGCAGCAAGACGCCCAATACTTTACCCGAGAGGCATTGCGCGACGGCGTGGATCTCATTGCCGTGTCGGGTGGCGACGGGACCGTGATCGAGGCGATGAGTGCGTTGATCGGTACGGATGTGCCGATCGCAATATTTCCCGCAGGGACCGGCAACCTCATGGCGGTGAACCTTGCGCTGCCGATGGAAGTGCCACAGGCAGTGCATGCTGCGTTGTTTGGCCAGAGGCGCGCCCTGGATCTCGGGCATTCACGACCGATTCCGGCAGAGATCCACTATCATTAGCTGGGAGCCGGATGCCGGGCTACGCCGGCAAGGTGATCCAGGACGCCAAGCGTGACGCCAAGCAGTTCAGCCTTTGCCTACCTCAAAGCCTCGAGCAAAATCTACACCGGCTGTTCCAGTCCGCATCCGCTTCTCGATGACCAGCGGGCGCCGCTTTGCGCGGCGCGCCCACTCCGGTCCTGCAACAACATGGGGCGCTTAGAGGGTTGAACGTGGTCCCTGCAGGTATTCGACGACGCCACGCCCTGCTGGAGGTGGTCATCGGCGTCGGCGTTACACCCTGCTGGACTGGCCGCGCCTGACCAGACGCTGTTTTTAGCGCTTCACGAGCAACGGGTGGTGACTATTGCCAGAGTCCGAAGGGCCTGCGGCGGGAGTTTTCCCTTCCCACAACCTCTTCCAGTACGACGGCGAAGATGTGGCTTGCCCGAGCATTCACCGCCGGAAGTCATTCCCGGCGCGGTGCAGGTCATGGCAACGGATGCACCGGTCTGAACAGTACCCGATCCTGAGGTGCGCACTCGATGCGCGCGCCGCTTTCCGGTCGTCGCCCGGCAGCGCTGATAGGATTAAAAGGCGATCCAACCGGCAACAATACTGCGTGAGAGCCCGCCATTGCCTCCCGCAGCACTGGCGTTCCTGGCGAGTACGCCCAGAAGCAGGGCAATGGGCGCCGCTGGTCCGTTTCGAGCGAATGCATGAGCGACCCTTCTTCGTGACATCCGATCCTTCGGTAACGTCCGTTTGCTGGCCTGTTCAGGGATTCTGCTGGGCAAGATGGTGGTGGTCACCGCGTCTGGCCTCTCGCTGGGCGACCACCGCGCTGCACGCGGGCCTGATCCTGGTCAGGCGGAGTTCATCCTCTGCTGCTGGTCATCGGCCTTGAAAAGTAGATCCTGGAGTAGATTTCCTCGCGGTTGCTGCTGGCAGCCGTCATCCTACATGTTCGCTACTCCGGTACTGGAGATCCAGTGCGCAGCGGCCTAGTCCTGCGCGACGTCTGGGCCTGGTGCGACACCTGGCGTAGGCAACCGCCTGCGCCGCGCGTCCGTGCTCGCATCTGGGCCGCAGTTGCTCAAGCAGGCGGCGACCAGCCATCGTAGTGGGCGCCCAGGATTGCCGCCTTACGGTTGAGCCGATTTACGTGCGCGTCTGCTGCCGCCCTTGGCGCCGGACGGCGCGGCTTCCGGTGTCTGCTGGGCCGTTTGTCCTTGCTCCTGCCCTCCCTGGGCCCGCGAGCCGGCTGCGCTTGCCGCCGTCACCTCCTGCCCGGCTGTCGGCGGGGATTGTTGCCCGCTGCCGATGGGGATGCGTCGCCCCGGGGACGCAGCCTGCTGAGCCTTGGGCAGGTGAACGGCCAGCACGCCGTCCCGAAATTTCGCACGAATGTTCTCCTCATCCACGCTCTCCGGCAGCGGCAGCACGCGCTCGAAAAAGCCGTAGCGGCGCTCGCGCTGATAGTATTGGCGCTGCTGGCCCTGCTTCCCTTGCTGCTCGTTGCCGTTCTGGGCCTGCCCTTCTTGAGGCTGCTCCTGTTCTTGACGCATCTGGGCCCGCAGGATCAGCGCGTTATCGCGCACCTGGATGTCGAGATTGTCTTGCTGCACCCCCGGCAAATCCGCCTCAACGCGCCACTCCCGGTCATCCTCACTGATATACACGCCGGGCGACCACATCTGCTGCGGGGCCGCCGCAAGGGCAGGGGTGAGCGCCCCGGTGAAGACCTGACTGAAGAGCCGGTCCATGTCCTCCTGCATGCGCCGCATCATCTGCCACGGAGAGGCGCCTAAGAACGTCGAAGGGTCAAAGAGGCTGCCTCCGCCCAACGGAAGCAAACCTTGTTCCGGGTTCCGCCTGGGAACCGGCAAGTTTTGATCACGTCGCATCGTTGCTTCTCCTCCTCGCGTTGTTCCTGTCGTTCTTCTGGTGAGCTGTTGCTCGGGAAAGCAGCCGTATCTTGAGCCCGTTCTATCGGAAGCGGGATAGACTCCGATGCGCCTCCCTTTATCAAGGCACCCCTGTATCAAGGCACCCCTGGCTGCCACCGGGCCACGCCGCTCTCGTGCTCTTGCTCCTACCGAGGTACAACTGCTATTGAGGAGCCAAGTTCACCGCTTTCTCACATAATCCCTTACCCGGTTGTCTTTAACTTAAAACCTGATGGCAAGACGATAGTTGGGTGAATCCCACGAATAAGCAGGAAAACACGCTTCCGTTAGCCTGCTGTTTGTGAACCATGCTGGATGATCCAGCTTGCGTCTGTTTTATAGAGACCAGATGAACCCTGTGATGTGGTGCTCCACGCTCTTTAGCACTTCCTTTTGGGCGGCACCATAGCTTTTGAGCTTATCCGTGACGAGCACACGAGCGACGTAGCCCTGCCGCTTCAGACGCTTGCGGAAGAACTTCCGGGCCGCTCTCTTATTACGCCGGCTCTGAAGCAGGATGTCGATCACCTCGCCGTCCTGGTCCACGGCCCGGGATTGGTAGCTGACCGGGATGCCCCACTGGAGGAGCATTTCCTCCACGTCCCGATAGCTGAGGGGGAAGCGGTAGTAAAGCCAGACGGCGGGCTGACGATAGCAGGCGGCCGCGGTGCCCTTCACAGCGGGCCCGTGTCGTAGACCACCCGCGCCGCGCCGGGCGCGCCTTGCTCGTCATAGGTGACCAGCTCGAACCGGACCCTCGCGCCGGCACCCTCGTCCTCGACATGAACGACTCCGATGTTCAGCCCGCCGAAGGGATTGCGCTGCTCCGGGCCGGCGCCTTCGAGCCGTTTGATCGCCACCCGCTCGGCGCCGTGGCGCACGTGGCCCATGCGGAAGGAGAGCTGCCGCGCGATCCGCTCCTTCCAATCGCGAACGGCGTTGGTGACGGGACTGGACACGAACTGATACACGGGCTCGCCTTGGGGCCAACGCAACGCCAGGGCGGCGCCCTCGTGCACGTCGCCCGACAGGAGCACCAGCTTCTGCCCCCGGGCGGCACCCTGGTGCGCCCGCAGAACATCAAACAGCCGATCGAGCGCTCGTCGGTTCCGGGCAGCGTTCCAGCGCGCGGCAAAGAGCGCGCCCTTTCCGGGCACACGCTCGCCCAGGGCGACCACCCAGTCCGGCAGGTACACGGGCGGCACCGTCAGCACCACGAAGAGCGCGGGGCGATCCCGCTGCTCGAAAAGGAACGCCGAAAGCGCGGCGAGTTGCTCCTCGCCGTAGACCCGGGCCTCGCGTCCTTCGACGGCCCGCTGCGAGCACAGATCCATCACGAAGGTCGCGGCGCAGCCCCACACAAAAGACTGATGAAACGAAGAGGGCGGCGAGGAGCCCGAGTTCATCGTGCGGGACGCCTGGTAGTCCACGAAAGCGCCCCGGGCGCCCTCGAAGACGCGGCGCCAGGCCGGCTGCCGGTGTGCGCGCCGGGCGCCCCAGTCATCCACGATCTCGTGGTCGTCCCAGATGCACCATGTGGGCCAGCGCGCCTGGAGTCGGCGCATTTCGGGGAAGGCCCAGAACTGCCGATAGCGCGCCTGGTAGCGGGCGCGGATCTCGTTGAGGGAGGCCCGGGTCAGCGGCCGCTCGCTGTCGGCGCGCAGCAAACGGTGTCCGCCCGGCGCGTCGGCATAGATCTGGTCGCCGATGAGCAACAGGTACTTGACCCCACGTGCCTCGAGTGCGGGCTCCAACGAGGCCAGCATCCGCGCGGAGTCCGGGTGCACGGAGCCGTCCGGCAAAAACGGCTGATGGCAGCTCATGAAGGCAAACGCGAAGCGGGCGCGTGCTCCCTGTGCTCCCTGGGCCGGGGCGGTCTCGAAACGCCCCTCCCCCACGAGTTCGCCTGTGCGCGCGACCGTGATCCGGAAGCGGTGCTCTGTCGCCGGCGCGAGCGGACCGACGCCCTGGGCATCGCTGGGTATCGTGAACGCCAGGGTCCCGTCGCCTTCCGGCGCGCGTCTATCCGCGACCGACGCGGCGCGCGCCGGGCCCCCAGGGGGCCAGACCTCCAGGGTGAAGGGACCTGCCGCCGGGGTGCGCAGCCACAGGCGGGCCTGCCGGTCGCTCATCGCGCCGACAGCCACCATCGGTGCCGACGCCGTTGCATCCGGCCCTGTCGGGGGCAGCCCGGGCCCCCTCGGCCCTACAGCTCCCGGCCCGAAGCTCATTGTGGATTTCTCATTAGGGTCTCCTTCTGCCCGGGACAACGCTTATAGCCGTCCTTTCGTCCTTTCCGGCCGCTGGCCCAGTCCCGCACCCGCCTCCTGCAGGGCCTGGAGTCAGTACCTTTTACCCCACCGGGAACTCCGTCCCGACAGAGAGCGCAACGGGAAGGGGCAGCCAGTCAGGAAACCGATGAGGAGTTATGACCCATCAAAACAGGGCACCGAAGGAGGGGGAGTCAAGCCGGATGGTACGTGGCGGGCGCGCCGAAGGGTGGTGCTGTGGCGGCAATCCCCGCTTAATGACGCGCCGATTTGCAGGCGCACCGTGGGAAGGGCTCGTCATTGAATGTCGCCTGTTCCGTAATTGCAGGTGACGCAACATCCAAAGTGCGGCCGCATCCCAAACACGCTGCCAAACCGTCACGGAATCAGACGATGATATCTGCTACGGATTCGACAATCTGCGTCGGTCGATACGGGTAGCGCGCCACATCCTCGCGGCGCGTCACGCCGGTCAGCACCAGGATCGTCTCTAAACCGCTCTCGGTGCCGACAATGATATCGGTGTCCATGCGGTCACCCACCATCACGGACTCTTCGGAATGGGCATCGAGCGTGCGCAGCGCGGTGCGCATCATCAGCGGATTGGGCTTGCCGATGAAGTAGGCCGTCACCTGGGTCGCGGCGGCAATCAGGGCGGCCACCGCGCCGCAGGCCGGCACCAGCCCGGCTTCACTGGGCCCGGAGACATCCGGGTTCGTGGCGATAAAGCGGGCGCCGGCGGCCACCAAGCGCATCGCCTGGGTGATGCGCTCGAAACTGTAGGCGGTTGTCTCGCCCAGCACCACGTAGTCGGGTTGATGGTCCGTGATGATATAACCGATATCATGCAAGGCGGTCGTCAGACCGGCCTCACCGATGACGTAGGCGCTGCCATTGGGCTGCTGCGTTTGGAGGAATTGCGCCGTCGCCAGCGCGGAGGTGTAGATGGCATCCGGCGGAACGTCCAAGCCCAGGTGCTGGAGTCTTGCGTGCAGATCGCGCCGGGTATACAGGGAATTGTTGGTCAGGACGAGGAACTTGGCGCCGGCGGCTTGTAAGCGGTGAATAAAGTCGTTGGCACCGGCGATAGGCTGGTTGCCGCGCACCAGCACGCCGTCCATATCGATCAAATAACTCTTGGGGCTGGGCATACCCTTCTCCATCCTGCTGCGGAAACAGCGATCGGCAGGGGCAGTATACCCCAGGAAGGCGCCAATGATCCGCCAGACGTCGAAGCGATGAGCAGAATCGCGCCCCAGCAATGACAACGACTTTCGCCCTGCTCAAACGGGCGTGATCCAGATGGCCTGACCTCCCGCGGGTCGCAGCGGCACGTCGAGCTTTGTCTCCGACGTTACCGCAACCCTCTCGATGCCCACTTTGGTGCGGGTCTCGACCGAATCGTCGTCCGAGTAGATACGGGCGATGTGGTTCCGCCCCTCTGTCAGGAAGCCCAGCGGGATCTGCAGCTGCCTCGGCTGGCTGTTGTTGATGGCGCCCACGAACCAATCGTCCCCGCTCCGGCGCGCAATCGTGGCGTACCCGCCGATCTCGCCATGGATGACCTGCGTGTCATCCCAGACAGTGGGCACCTGGCGGAAGAACTCCACTTCCGGCTCGCCCCGGTAATCGGACGGCTTGTCGTACCAGAAGATCCACTGCAGGGGGCTGAAGGACACTACCGCCATGGCGAGCTGGTGCGCGAAGGTGGTCTGCTTGCGCGGGGTGTAGTAACAGACCGTGTAGTCGCCCGCGCCGGACACATAACGCGCGAAAGGGAGCGTGCAGTTGTGCTCCGGCGTCGGCATGTGCTCGTTGCCGCGGATCCCTTCCACCGTCATCAGGTTGGGATAGGTGCGGTTGTTTCCCGTGGCGCGGTACCCGTCGTGGATGTTCAGCAGGAGGCGGTGCTGCGCCGCTTTTTGCACCGTCTCCGTGATCCAGGCAGTCTCCTCCTGCGGCCCGACGTCGACAAAGCCGATCTTCACGCCCTTGAGGCCCCACCGCTCGTAAAGCGGGAAGAGGATGTCGCGCTGCTTTTTGATCTGACGCCGATCCACATAAACGATCAGGCCCACGTTCTTCTCGCGGCCATGGCGGACGATCTCGGGGATGTCCAGGTCCGGCACGCGCACGGTGGTGGCGTCGCCGGTGTCGAGGTCTTCGGAGCCGTACCATTTCCAGTCCAGGTGGGTGTACTGCAAGCCCCCCTTTTCGGCAAAGTCGATGATCGCCTTGGAGCCCGCGGTGGTGAGCGTGGTGTCGCGCATCGCCTTCCCGGGTTTGATCCAGGAGGTGTCCTGCAGCGCCAGGGGCGCGTTCAGGTTCAGCATCAGATAATTGCGCTCGAGAAGGTCGCCGGGCTTCTGGCCGACGACGAACAGGCGCCACGGGCTCGAGGAACCCGCCGGAAGCGTCGCAGTCGGGTCATGCCGCTGGTTGGCTTTTGCGGTGTTCGAAGTCGTTCCGCCCAGCGCGCTGACCAGCGCCCCGGGGGCGTCCGGCAGCGGCGACAGCAGCAGGCGCGGGTAACGCTCGTTAGCCGCCTCGGCCAGCCAGGCAAACAGCCCGCTGGCGTATGTGAGCGTCAGCGGGCGCTCGCAATACGGCTGGATCTCCCCGGTCTCGACGCGCCGGTACTCGCCCTCGGTGCCGTGCTCCTCGTAGCCGCCGGTGTCTTCGGGGAAGCGGAACTCGGTCCGCTCTCCGGTAAAGGTGAACTCCTCGGTCTCCTGCTCCGGGAACGAATACCGGAGTGCGGCGCCCTCGTCGTAGGCGCGGAACGTGAGCCGCAGGAGTCGCCCGGATTCGTGCTTCAGATCGACGTTCCGCTCGCGGTAGTTGTCCGGAATGACCCTGCGCTCTCCGAAGGCGTGGGTCCACTGCCCCTCATGGGCGCGCGAAGACGTCTTGATAACCTGAAAGCCGTCCGTGAAGTCAGGCTCGAAGCCGAGTCGCGATTCGAGCACGATGGGTTTGTCAAGATACGTGATCTTGTACGCGGGAACGCCTCCTGATTGCAGCACAAAATCGACCGCGACTTTTCCGTCCGGAGACTCCACCCGGCTCGCGGGGGGCTCGACAGGCGCCATCGCCTCACCCGCAGGCGAAAATCCCCCTCCGGCGGGCTGCGTGCCACTTCGGACGACATCGCGCATGTTCTCCTCCTTCGCTACCCGCCAGCCGACCGGGACGCTGTGCGCGGGTAGCCCACCGCCGTTCAAGGGATCCAGCGCCGGACGTGTGACACTCCGCACGCGCTGAAGCGCGACGGCTTCTTTAGCGTTGTCGAGGGCGAACCTTGACCCGTGAAGCGGCGAAGCGTGCCGCGGGCATAGATTCGGTCATTCCCAAAGCAACGAGCATTCTCACCCGCGCATGTCGAAGCCGCCGTCCACGGTGATGGTGGAGCCCGTGATAAACTCGGCCAGGTCCGAGAGCAGGAAGCAGGCGGCGGCGGCGGGGTCTTCGGGACGGCCGATGCGCCCCAGCGGGATGCTGGCGATGATGCCCACGCGCCCCTCGGCGTCCATCGCCTCGCGGCTCATGTCGGTCTCGGTCCAGCCCGGGGCGACGCAGTTGACGCGGACCCGGTCCGGCGCCAGCTCCTTGGCCATCGAGCGCATGAAAAGGAGCTGCGCCCCCTTGGACGTCGCGTACGCCGAATACACGCTCGACCCGCGCTGCCCCGCCGTGGACGTGTAGATCACGATACTGCCGTTCCTTCGCGGCCGCAGGTGCCGCGCCGCCGCCCGCACCGCCAGGAACGTCCCGCGCACGTTGAGCGCCATCACGCGGTCCCAGAACGCGGCCGTCATCTCGCCCAGGGGGCCCGGCTCGAAGACGCTGGCCGACACCACCAGCCCGTGCAGCGGTCCCAGGCGCGCCACGGCCTCGTCGACGGCCCGGTCCGCCGCCCCCTCCTCCGCGATGTCGGCCTGCACGGCCACCGCCTGCCGACCCAGCGCTTCGACATCCCGCACCACCGACGCGGCGGCCTCGCCATTCTGCAGGTAGTTGATTGACACCGACGCCCCGGCGCGGGCGGCGAGCAGCGCCGTCGCCCGGCCGATGCCGCGGCTGCCGCCCGCGATGAAGACGTGCTTGTCCGTCAGGTCAATCATACGCGCTCTGCCTGTGATCCCCCAGCAGGCGCCGCTGCCGGGCATTCGCGGTCGCCAGCACCTCGGGCGAGAACTGCCACGTCAGGAACGGAGAAAAGTGCTGGGCCACGTGGCGGCGGCTGTAATGCACCTGGAGCAGGTAGCGCGTCTGGTCCGGGGTGGCGTTCTTCGAGCCCGTGTGCCACACCTCGGAGCGGAAGAACAGCACGTCGCCCGCCCGGCACAGCACGGGCTCCAGCTCCCGCCCGTTCCACGCCGCCTCGCCCTTCTGCGGCCGGCGCCCGGATTTGTGCGAGCCGGGGATGACCCAGGTCGGGCAAAGCTCGGGGGTGATGTCCGACAGGTAGTAGTGCGCCGTGCAGATATGGACGGGCAGCCGGAACTCGCCGTCGGTGAGCAGCGTCTCGGGCAGCGTCATCGCCAGCGCGTCCGCGTGGACGCCCCAGCCGTCGTGGCCCGGGTGCGACCGCCAAGCGGTTTCGCCGATGATATGACAGTCTTCGCCCATCGTCGCCTCCGCCAGGTCGATGACCGGCGGGCGATCCAGAAACGGCAGCCAGAAGGTGTCCTGATTGAACACGTTCTTGAAGTGGTCCGTGGGGCCGCTCAGGCGGTCCCAGTGGATGGGCTTCAGGCGGTCGATGTGGGCGCGGCACGCGGCCACCTCCTCGGGCGAAAGCACGCCGGGGATCAGGGCGAACCCGTCCTCGTGCACCGCCGCCGCCATCCCTTGCAGATCGTCCTGCGCGAACGTCTTCTGCCGGTAGGTTGTCTCCGGCCCCGTTACCGTCATCGCTCCGTTTACTCCTTGCGCCAAAGGCGTTCCGCCCTAAGATAGGACGCGACGCCCCTGCTTTCCTGCCTACCCGGCGACAAGACCCCGTCTTTCTACCCGGCCCCGCCCCGTTCGGCGACCAGCGGCGCGACGTAGCGCCCCGCTTTGACGTTTCGATGCCGAACGGCTTCCGCTTTGCTCCGTCAGGGCGGAGTGAAAGGGCAGGCGAGGCGCTCCGGAGCGGGCGCTGTGAATCCCAGACCAAGTTTAGCGAGGGCAAAGCATTTGGCAACCGCATCGGCATCCCCATCGACCGCCGGCATCATCAAAGAAGCGCGCTACGTTCTGACGAACATCGCCGCGAACAACAACAAGTTCTGGAACATCCGCCTGTTCGCGGACGGGAGCTGCGAAACCCACTGGGGTCGCGTCGGCGAGGACGGGCAGCACAGGCTGGCCGCGGGCTTCACGGAAGGGGCTTTCGACAGCAAGTGCCGCGAGAAGGCGGCCAAGGGCTACAAGCCGCAGAAGACGCTGGGAAACACGGCGCCCGGCGGCGCGGTCGGCATCGGCGGCGAAAAGCTGGCGCGGCTCGCCAGCGCCCAGATCGAGACCAACTCCCCCGAAATGATGAAGCTGGTGGCGTATCTGGCGCGGGTGAACGTCCACCGCATCCTCGAGGCTACCACGCTGCAGTACGACGAGGCCAGGGGCACCTTTTCCACCCCGCTCGGCATCGTCACCGCCGACGCCATCGCCGAGGCGCGCGCCCTGCTGTCGCAGATCGGCGTCTTCGTCCACGGGCAGGACTACGGCAACGCCGGCTTCACTGCCCGGGTTAACGAATACCTGATGCTGGTCCCGCAGAACATCGGCCGCGCCAAGCCCCAACCCGAAACGCTTTTCCCCGACCTGGAAGCGGTCCAAAAGCAGGGCGGCATCCTCGATTCACTGGAAGCCAGCCTCCAGGTGGCGCTCTCGTCGCCGAGGGAAGAGGACAAGCCGCAGGTCCCCGAACCCAGGCTGTTCGAGGCGAAGCTGCATCTGGTCGAGGACGGGCGGGAGATCGACCGCGTCCGCCGCAAGTACCGCGCCACGCAGCGCGCGATGCACGCCTGCGCGCACCTCGATGTCAGGCGCCTTTTCCGGGTAGAGATCGCTTCGATGCGCCGCGCCTTCGAGGAGGACGGCAAGCGGATCGGCAACGTCCAGGAGCTGTGGCACGGGACGCGCGCCTCGAACCTGCTCTCCATCCTGAAGTCGGGTTTCGTCATCCCGCCCTCGAACGCCGCGCACTGCACGGGCCGCGCTTTCGGCAACGGGGTCTACTTTTCCGACCAGAGCACCAAAAGCCTGAACTACGCCTACGGCTACTGGTCGGGCACGCGCGAGGAGACCTGCTACATGTTCCTGTGCCAGGTCGCCCTGGGCCGGAGCTACACCCCCGGCAGCTGCGCCGAGCAGCTGCCCAAGCCGGGCTACGACAGCACGTTCGCCAGGGCAGGCAGGTCGGGCGTGGTCAACAACGAGATGATCGTGTACTCCACGGATCGCATCAACCCGATCTTCCTTGTCGAGTGCGGCCCGACCGGGAAGTGATCCGTATCCGGCAGACAGAAACCAGGAGAAGTCCCCATGAACAACCAGTTCCTTCGCGCGGAGATAGAAAAGGAAGTGCGGCGGCGGGTCGCGCTCGGCGAGACGTTCACCGCCCTGGACATCAGCCGGGCGGTGCAGGCGAGCGGCTTCCGCGAGCGGCACCGCAACATGAAACACGTCGTCCACGGGATGTGGATCAGGGGCGAGATGGGGGCGAGCTACGAGCGCACCCTCCTCACCTTCGCGGGAAGGGCGCAAGCGTACCTGTACCACGACGGGAAAGACCACCCGAGGGCCTACGGTAACCGATGGCAGACCGTCCCGCAAACGTATGGTCGAAGCTACGGGAACTTTCGCGTGTGCTCCAGGAGCTAGTCTGGCAGTCCCGCATTTTGGACGACATCAGGGTGCAACGGTCGCATCCCCTTCCACCAGGAACTCCAAGAAAGGCGGAGCGAGCAGACCGGCCGGATAGAGCATGTAATCTTCCGAGAAGTGCGCGCCTTCCGTGACGAAGTTAGCGGGGCCATACGCCACAGCCTTCAGCGGCACCTGGTGCAGCGGCCCGAAGGTATTGCGGCGGGTGAGCACTGCCTCCAATTCGAGTACGTCGCCGCACCTGAGATCCTCGGTCACCTCCACCCGGTAGGGCTGCCACCCGATCAGGCGTGGCGCCATCTCGTTGGAGGCGACCTTGACACAGGCCGCCTCGAACGCCGGCAGGTTGAGGAAAACACGCTCGCCGGCCGCCGGCCGGTCGCGGACCGGCACCCGATAGGAGACGGCCGCGCCGTAGAAGGGAAGCCCCTGCCCTTTCAGGTCGCCCGCCTCCAGTCTATCCGGCAGCGCCGTCAGCGCATTCTCCGTCCCGCGGAGCCGAACGCCGAAGTCGCCGAGCAGGTAGATAGCCTCTATATCGGTCGTGGCGCGGAAATCCGTCTCCAGAGTGATCTCGTTGGCGCCGACGTGCAGATGCTCCACGCTGACATTCATCGCCACCAAATACCGGCGTTCACCATCGCGGCGAAGCTGGCAGAAGATGTCCGCCCGAGACGCCCCCGTTTCCAGGTCCACACTCTCCACGGGATTCTGCAGCACCTCCCTGCAGGCACTCACGACCCGATCTCGTTCCCAGGGAAGAAGCAGTGCGCGTGACGCCAGATCCGCTGCGGCGGACGACGACACGGCATCCACATACGCCGGCGGCTCGCCCGCGAAGACCACCTTCCCGCCCGACGCGACAAACGCCTTCAGCATCCTGACGGTGCCGGCGCGGATGGTGGTCATACGCCCGACTACCGCCGTGCGGTAACTCACCTGCCCCAGACGCAGGAGGGGGGTGCCATCCGCGCCCCGCTCCACACCGCCCCGACGAGCCAGCATCTCCTCGTCGGCGTAGTCAAAGTCGATCTGCGCCCCCGCTAGCCAGTGGAATAACTCTCGGTAGCCATCTTCCAGTTCCTGAATCGCCTTCGTCTGGGGGCTCAGGTCGCGCGCCCAGCCGGCGTGGATCTGACACCAGACGCTCTCGACCGGATTAATGACCAGGCGGTGCGGCTCATCGGTGAAGATGCCGCGGATGGATGTGCCGAGTCGGTCGCCGCAGCGCGCTTTGTACTTCTCATGAGTCAGGCACAGGTAGTCCTCGGTGGCTCCGCGGTTCATGGTGTCCACGTAGGTGTAGCCGTTGTAAAAGCTGGACTTCTCCTGCTCCTCGATGACGAAGACCAGCACCGCCCTGTCGGCATACACGGAGGCGGACGTATCCGGAGTGATGCGCTGGCAGTCGGTATAGTCCAGCCCGTCCAGAGCGCAGGCAAAGGCGGCGACGATGTCGCCTTGCCAGGCGAACTGATCGCCGAGCGTGGGGCGCAGGCTCAGAAACTTCAGTCGATGGGCCGAGTTCTGGGTGACCATGCCGCCAGCGGTGCCGCTGGGCCAGCGGTCCTCGTCATAGAGCCAGGCTTCCATCCCCAGCCGCCGGGCTTCGTCGGCGCAGCGGTTGGTCAGATGGAACCACTCGTCACCCAGGTACTCCGTGGACAGCCCGGTGCGCGAGTGCATGAAGAAGCCGCCCATGCCCATCTGCTTCAGCACGTAGATCTGGCGGAGCAGTTCCGCCTCTTCAAGTTTGCCGTTCCAGCTCCAGAACGGCTTGCCACGCCACGCCGCGCCGGGGTCATGGAACTCTGTCCAGAAAGCGTCGCCCGGGTTATCGCGCCTGTCCC
>JAUJNC010000502.1 GCA_030446525.1 Armatimonadaceae bacterium | reverse complement strand
CGCGTAGAACAGGTGGTAGGTGTCGGGTGCGTCCTGATTGACCGACCGTTTCACCAGCCGCATTCCCAGCACGCCGGCGTAGAAATCGAGATTCTCCTGCGCGTCGCCCGCAATCACCGTGACGTGATGAATGCCGTGAACCGAGGTGCTCATCGTGGTTTTCTTTCGCTGGACGCCTTGCTACCGCGTGATGGACCGTAATCACGGTGGCGCGCGAGGCCGTGAGCCGCCCGCGTCGGCTCGCGGCTCACGGCAGATGCTTCAGGTCGTTCAGGTCCTTGGTTCTGCCGCTCGCCGCTTTGTTGGCCTTCAGGTCCTTCAAACCGATGAGGTTGACCGGAACGCCGTCCAGAACGGCCACGACGCGCCGGGCGAAGCAGGCGGCAAACTCTACACCGGAGATTCCGGTCAGCAGTTCAATCCGAAGCGGCGGGTTGTCAAACCGCGTTTGGTGGGGACCAAAAAACGGCGTCTAAAAAGGTCCCACCTCGCGGCAAGTTGTCGGGATTCTACACCATCTTTTCCTCCTGCTCCAGCCGGGTTTCGCCCAGCGCCGCGACTCCTGCTTGCCGCTTCTCCTTGAGCCGGTAACTCTCCCCCCGGATGTTGACCACCGTGCAGCGGTGCAGCAGCCGGTCCAGAGCGGCCGAGGCCATCACCGCGTCACCGGCAAACACCTCGCCCCACTCGCCGAAAGCCTTGTTGCTCGTCAGGATGAGCGCCTGGTTCTTTTCATAGCGCCGGCAGATTGCCTGGAACAGGAGGCTGGCCTGGGTGGGGTCGAGCGCCAGATAGCCAATCTCATCCACGATCAGCAGTTTGGGCTGGACCAGCTTGTTCATCTCCCGGTGCAGTCGGTTCTGCTCCAGGGCCAGCGACAGGCGCCGGGCCAGGTCCAGCGCGCTGGTGAAGTAGACGCGGTGACCTAACTCGCAGGTCATCACCCCCAGTCCGATAGCCAGGTGCGTCTTGCCCACACCGGGCGGACCGAGCAGGACCAGGTTTCGGCCTTCGTACAGGAACCGCCCCGTGGCCAACTCATCCACGAGCCGCCGGTCCAAGCCCGGCTGAGCGGAAAAGTCGAAGTCCGACAGGCGCTTGAGCACCGGGAACTTGGCGAACTGCAGATTCAGTTCCACACTCCGGCGGCGGCGCTCCTCCAATTCGCCCGAAAGCAGATAGCCCAGAAAATGGCTGTAGCTCCAGCCCTGGGCGGCGGCGCGCTGGCAGGCTGTGTCCAGATGCTCGGCAGCCACCGACAGTCCCAGTTGCGAAAGGCCGGAGGCGGCACGCTCCTCGAAGGGGACACTCATGCGCCCGCCTCCTCATACACCGCCAGCGGCCGCACCGCCACCACACCATTGACCACATCCACCACATCGTTTGTATTTGTTTGCCACTCGATCTTCGGGGCTGGCCGGGGCGCTTTTTGCAGCGAAACGCGCCACATCGCCGCGACATGATCGGGATGGGCGACGCAGGCCCCTTTGGAGGCGGCCTGGTGCTCCGCGATGATCAGATCACCGGCCTTAACTTGGATAGCCTTCTCGTGCTGCACCACGACAACGCACTTGCCCACATGCTCGGGCGGGACGGAATAGCGCGCTCCAGCCAGGCGGACGAAGCCCTCCGCGTCCACCTTGCGCTCGTGGCGTTGCGCCAGTACATACGGGCGCACCAGGCACAGTTCGGTGAGATTCTCCTTGGGCAGCAGGTCGATAGGACGCTCTCCGGTCGTGGCGTGGACGCGGCGGTTGGCCATGTGCTCGAGCCAGTGGCGCCCCTGAGCAGACAAGTCCTCCAGGCCAACAAAGGAGCGCCCCCGCAGAAAGTTGTCCTTGAGGTAGTCCACCATGCGCTCCACCTTGCCTTTGGTGCGCGGGCGATACGGCTGGTGCGTCTTGACAGCAAAGCCGTGATGCGCGGCGAAGTCGGCCATCAGCGGGTTGAGCGCATGGCTGCCGGGCAGGCGCACCTGGGCCATGTTGTCGTAGAGCACGCTGCCGGGCAGCCCGC
>JAUJNC010000058.1 GCA_030446525.1 Armatimonadaceae bacterium | reverse complement strand
TCGCCGCCGTGCCGAAGAACTGGCAGCCGCCGCCGGGCGTGGCGCAGGCGCGGCAGCCCATCTCGGCGGCCTCCTTGAGCGTGATCAGGCCGTGCGCATAGCGCACCCCGATCGTCTGGATCTTGCCCGCGTCCTCGCCGTTCTCGGCGGGCAGCGTCACGCCGCCGGGGACCAGGGCGCAGGGCAGGTCGCGCATCGCGGCCAGCGCGATCATCATCGCGGGCAGGCCCTTGTCGCAGGTGGCGACGCCGAGCACGCCCCGGCGGTTGGGCAGCGACCGGATCAGGCGGCGGAACACGAGCGCGGCGTCGTTGCGGTAGGGCAGGCTGTCCATCATGCCCCGCGTCCCCTGCGAGCGCCCGTCGCAGGGGTCGGAGCAGTAGCCGGCGAACGGGAGGCAGCCCAGCGCGCGCAGCTCCTCGGCGGCCGCCTCCATCAGGAGGCCGACCTCCCAGTGGCCGGTGTGGTAGCCGAGCGCGACGGGGCTGCCGTCGGGCCTGCGGATGCCGCCCTGGGTGCTCAGGATCAGGAACTCGCGGCGGTCCAGCCGCCCGGGGTCCCAGCCCATGCCCGCGTTCTGGCTGAGCGCGAACACGTCGCCGCTGGGCCGCGAAACCAGCATCTCCGGCGTCAGAGGCAGCGCGCCCGCGGGCCCGGCCGCTCGGGTCGCAACGTCGAAAAGATCGTCGCCGTCAGGTTCGTGGTTCATAGGTCGGTATGGCTCTTCACGGCGGAGGACTCGCCGCACCTATTATGACACACCTGCATGAGGGTTTGCAAAGCCCGCAGTACGAGCAGGCCTTGCCGCGCACCTCACGGCACGCCGCGTCAGAGCGCCGGAGATCACCGCCTCTCGGGCGCCGTCGCCCGCTCCAGCAGCGTCAGCCGGAGCAGCGCCTCCTCGGCCGAGCGGCCGCACATCTCCTCGGAAGGCCGCAGGCTGCGGCACACCGCGGGACGTTCCGGCTTGCCGAACAGGCGGCAGTGGTTGTCGGCGCTCAGCTGGACGCACCGGACGCCGGCCGGTTTGCCGCCGGGCATGCCGGGGATCGGGGAGGAGATCGAGGGGGCGATGCAGCACGCCCCGCAGCCGGCGCGGCACTTCATGCAAGCAGGTTTACTTTCCGTGATCAATTCCGTGTCCTGTTTCATACTACCCTCCGGGCGGTAAAGAAAACGAAAGAACCGTGAAAGGCTCGGCAATGGATAAGGCAACACGGACAGTGATAGCGGCGCCGCCGTGGCGACGAGGGCGACGCGGGGCCGCTGCTGCGCTCGCGGGGGTGGTTTCTGTGGCGGCAGTGGGCGCGGCAGTGCGGGCGGGCGGACCCGGGAAGAAGGACGAGCGACCCGCCGCCCGGAAGGAGGCCGACACCGTCGGATGGCAGGCGTGGGAGGCGCTTGCCAAAAGAAAGGACGGCTCGGTTGAGGTGCGTTATCGAATCCGCCGTCCCGGCTCGGACGTGTGGACATGGCAGTTGCGCAGCACATTCCCCCACCCGGTGCGCGTGGACTATTCGGTCACCACGTTCGACCCACGCGGGCGGCCCGTACTGCGAAGTACCATCGCCTACATCGCGGCGCGCGGACAAACCGGCGAGATCCAGGTGGTGTCGCGCCAGGAGCCGTTTCTGCGCGTGGAGCAGGTGCGAGCGGGCAAATAACGACCCCCGGCGACCTTTTCTACGCGAACAGATCGTTTACGGGGCATCCTCCAACCGGGAACACCCAGCACGCTTTGCAGGGTGCCGAGCTTCATGGCGCCAGGTGCCTCTCGATCCACTCACGGTTCCGGGCGGCGGAGTCGAACGGGTTGCGGTCCTCCGGCTCGTCCTCCCAGGAGTACCAGCCGTCGTAACCGATTTCTTTCAGCGCCTGGATGCACCCGGCGACATCGACGACGCCCGTGCCGAGCAGACAGGTTTCGTGCGCCCCGACCGCCCGGACGTCTTTCAGGTGGACGTGCCGGACGCGGCTGCCGCAGATGCGGATCGCCCCGGGCGCGTCCACGCCCTGCGTCCCCAGCCAGCCCGTGTCGATGCACACGCCGAGCCACTCGTTGCCGCCGTCGATCGCGGCGAGTATCGCCTCGGCGCTCTTTTGCGGGTGGTTCTCGAAGTGGAAAGCGATGCCGGACGCCCGGCACAGGTCGGTGGCCTCCTTGACGTTCAAGCCGCCCATGCCGCCGTCGATGTGCCCGATGCCCAGCCACTGGCAGACCTGGACCGTGCCCGGGCCCAGCTTGCCGGCGTAGGCGACCGCCTGCAGGCCGTGGTCGTCCAGGACCTGTTTCCACGTCCGGGCGCGCTCCGCGGTCAGCGTCTCGGGCGAGGCGTGCGCTTCCCAGACCTCGACGGCCCGGAACCCCGACCCGGCGATCTCCTGGCAGATCGATCGCCAGGCGCTCTCGTCGGTCGCCTCGACGGTCCGCTGGTGCTGCTCGCCCCAGCGTTTGAGCTCGAAACGGTAGCCGCTGACCCGCGCGACGAGGTTGGCGGTGTTAAAGGCGATCTTCATGAGCGTCCCTTCCCCGGGTCCATCGCGAGCGGCGCGGCGCCGGCGGGCAGCTGCCGCACCTCGCCGGGCACCCTGGGCGCCCCTTCCGTGGCGCTGGCGATCGCGGCGAAGCAAAGCTCCAGGCCCCGGAGGTTCTGGCGCGCGTTGTTGCTCGGCTCCCGGTCCTCCTCGATCGCCGAGAGCAGCTCGCCCATGGTGCCGTGGAAGCCGTTGGGAAACCAGGAGCCTTCCAGGCGGGGGCTGGCGTGCCCCTGTTCCGTGTACAGGGTGACGGTCTGTTTGGACAGGCCCGGGCCGGTGCTGGTGATGGTGCCCGCCGTGCCGCCGACGTACGTGTGGTCGAGGGCGCCCGTCCGGATGTGCGCGTCGAAGACGAGCGACGCCTGCCCGCCCTCCATCTCGATCAGCGCCTGGGCGAGCATGGGCGGTTTGGCGGCCTGCCCCGCGGCGCGCGTTTTGGAAGCATAGACACGCGTCATCTTCCGGTCCGGGAGGATGCTGTTGACGAAATCGAACCAGTGGATGGCGAAATCGTACAGGATCACGTCGTGGATCTCGTTGAAGGGGGTGTTCACGATCCAGGTGTGGTCCCAATGGACGCCCAGGTGCGCGCCCAGGACGTCGCCCACCAGACCGCTTCGGACCGCCTCGCGGATGTAGGAGAAATGCGGCGCCCAGCGCCCGTTCTGGTTCACGGCCAGCTTCACCCCCTGCTGCCCGGCGAGCGCCACGAGCCGCTCGCCGATGTCGAGATCCAGTACGAACGGCTTCTGGCTGAGCACATGCTTACGTGCCTTGAGCGCGTCCTCGATCAGGACAACGCGCTCGGGCGGGTGCGTCGCGATGTCCACGACCTCGATGTCCTGGCGGGCGAGCACGTCCCGATAATCGGTATAAACGTCCGCGTCGGGGTAGAACTCCTGCTGCCGCTTGCGCGCCCGCTCCTCGACAAGGTCGCACAGCGCCACGACGTTGTAGCCCGCCTTCTTGTAGGCTTTGAGGTGGGTCTGCGTGATGCCCCCGCAGGCGATCAGCCCGATCTTGGGACGATACGCCTTCGGATCACGCGGCAGGTACGGCAGCGCGGGCGCCGCGAACTCCCGGTCGGACGACTTCTTGCTCAGGCTGTAGTCGTCCTCGGTCGCCTCGGCTGACGTCTTGGCGTCGGTTTCCTCGCCCGCGGCGACGCCGGATTCAGCGGCTGCTTCGTCGGTTGTTTCGGCCATGGGAATCCTCTGCGGTGTTTCCCGCATTCTACGACAGCCGGAGGCAGCTATCCTCCTCGGGTGCGGCCGGAGCGTCACGTCCGCGGCGCCCGCCCCGCCGGCGATGAAGGCCGCGGCCAAAAGGGCGGCCCACGCCTTGATCCCGCTATGCCGCGACATGTCCGTGGGGCCGGTTGACCGGGTTGGGCGGCTCCTGCCCCCGCAGGACCGCCGCCACGTTGCGGGCGCAGGTCCGGCGGGCCAGCGCCCGGCTCTCGGTCGTGCTCCCGCCCAGGTGCGGCGCCAGCACGACCTGCGGCATGGCGAGCAGCGCCGGGTGCACGCGCGGCTCGTGCTCGAGGCGTCCAGCGCCGCGCCGGCCAGGTGGCCGGACTGGAGCGCCGCCACGAGGGCCTTCGTCCACCACCGGCCCCGGGCCATGTTGACCAGCAGCGCGCCGCGCCTCATCGGCCCAGACGCCCGGCGTCGAGGAGGGCGCCGGGTCAGTTCAGCAGGACGTGTAGGGATACGACGTCGGATTCGGCCAGCAGCGCGTCCAGCGTGCGGTAGTCCGGGTCGGAGCTATGCCGCCGGCGGTGGTGGATCACGCGCATGTCGAAGGCGCGCGCCCGGCGCGCCACGGCCTGGCCGATCGCGCCGTAGCCGACGATCCCCAGCGTCTTGCCCGCGAGCAACAGCCCGTCCCAGTCGCGCGGTCGGAAGCCGTCCTCCGCCCACCGGCCCGAGCGCACGTACCGGTCGGCCTCGGCCAGGCGCCGCGCCAGGCCACAGCAGCAGCCCCAGCGTCGCGTCGGCGGTCGCCGCCGTGAAGGCGCCCGGCACGTTGGTCGCCCACGCCGCGCCCCGGCCATCAAGGCCGTGTCGAGGTTGTCGAAGCCGATGGCGATGTTGGCGACGACCAGCCGGGCCGCCGCGTCCGGCAGGCTCGGCGTCCACGCAGGCTCGCCCTGGTTGATGATCGCGTCCAGGCGAAGGGCGAGCCGCAGGACACTCGGCGCGCGGCAGGAGCCGGCTGCCCTCGGAGCCGCAGACGATCTCGGCCAAGCCGTGCAGCGGTTCCAGGTGCTCGGGCGGCACGCCGTTGGTGATCAGCACCCGGGGCAGGTTATGCGGTGACTCGCTCATGGAAGAACGCGGCGCGGGGCGGAGCGTGCGGCCCGCCCGTCGCCTTGCCGCTCCAGGGCCGGCGCATGACGCGGCCGAGGAGGGCGTTGGCCCTCGCTGTCGCCCGTGAACTGCTCCCTTTAGGGGTCCCAGTCGAGCCTGCGCCCGCCCAGCCGCAGCGAGATGTTGCCCAGGTGGCAGACGGTGACCGAGCGGTGCCGACCTCGGCGTCGCAGATCGGCTGCTGGCGCGGCGGACGCAGTCGAAGTTGCCCATGTGGCTGTTCGACACGTAGAGCCGGGTGGCGCTCTCGGGAAGCGGCTCTTCCAGCAGCTTGGGGTCGCTGGCCTCGATCTTGCCGCGGCTGACGAAGATCCAGCCGTTCTCGCCCTCGAACCGGACGCCGTTCTCGCCTTTGCTGGTGCACAGCAGCGTCACGTCGTCCGGGTACGTGTAGGTGATGTCGAACTGCGTGAAGACGTTGTAGGCGTTGAGCTGCGACGCCGATTCCAGCGCCTTGCCGGTCGACTCCACGCGGACAGGTCCGGAGCGGTCCATCCCCAGGCCCCATTGGGCGATGTCGTTGTGGTGCGCGCCCCAGTCGGTGACCATGCCGCCCGGATACTCGAACCACCAGCGGAACGTGCCGTGGGTCCGCTGCGGGACGTACTCCGCATACGCGGCGGGGCCCAGCCACCAGTTCCAGTCCAGGTCCCGGGGTATGGGCTTGGCTTCGAACGGCCCGCCCGACGGCGCTCCCGGGAGGTGTGCCTCCACCCGCCGGATCTTGCCCGATGCGGCCGTTGCGCACCAGGCTCACAGGCCAGCCGGAAGCGCCGGTCGAGCGCTGCTGGCTGCCGGTCTGGAAGACGCGCCCCGTCTCCTTGGCCACCTGCACCAGCTTCTTGCCCTCCTCGATGGTGAGCGTCAGCGGCTTCTCGCAGTACACGTCCTTGCCGGCGCGCATCGCGTCGATGGCGCTCGGCGTGCCAGTGGTCGGGAGTGCCGATCGTGGCGTCGATGTCCGGGCGGGCCAGCGAGCCGCGGTAGTCGAAATATTGCTTCGTGTCCGGGCCGAACTCTTTAGCCGCCTCTTCCCGATGCTGGACATCCACGTCGCACACGGCCACCACCCGCGTGCCCTTCTGATTGCGCGCCGCCTTGGTGATGCCCAACCCCTGACGGAACCCGCCCTTGCTGCCGCCCGGAGGCCGATAGCGCCGAACACGATCTCGTCGTTGGGGCCGATCCTGCGCGGCATGTCGGCGGCCCGCTCCTGCTCCTGGGCCAGGGCCTCCGTCGCGAACCACTCCCGGCAGCCCCGCCGGCGCCAGGCCGTCAGGAGGAGGCCGGGAACCGCCGCCGCGAAACGTAGATGTTTTTGTTATGCAAAGGATTGCCTTTCTGCCACGAAAGATGCGTTTGTGAAGCCCGAAGGCTTCTCCCGTCCCATTGCCTATTTTCCGCGACAGCGGGGTTTGTCCTGCTCACTCGCGCCGGCTTGCCGAACGCGTCCGGCAGCGTGATGTCGAGCGCCTTGAGCAGGAAGGCGTACGCGTCGGTGATCTCCTCGATGATCTTGGCGGTGGGCTTGCCGCCCCATGCCCGGCCCGCGCGTCTCGATGGCGGATCAGGGCGAGCGCGCCTCCCCCCTGGGCCGCCTGCAGGGCGGCCACTTGAACTTGAAGCTGTGCGCCGGCACCACCCGGTCGTCGTGGTCGCTCGTGGTGACCGGCGTCGGCGAATGCCCGGGCTTCAGGTTGTGCAGCGGCGAGTAGGCGTACAGCGCCCGGAACTCCTCCGGGTCGTCCGGCGAGCCGTAGTCACTGATCCAGGCCCACCCGATGGCACCCGCTCCTTCAGCTTCTGCACACCCTGCTCGGCCTGCACGGCGCGGCGCCGAACAGATCCGGGCGCTGGGTCAGGCAGGCCCCGACCAACAGGCCGCCGTTGCTGCCCCCGGCGATCGTCAGCTTTTTGGGGTTGGTGACCTTGTTCGCGTGGAGCCACTCGGCCGCGGCGAGGAAGTCGTCGAAGACGTTCTGCTTGTTGCGCTTCTTGCCCGCCTCGTGCCACGGCTCGCCGTACTCGCCCCCGCCGCGCAGGTTGGCGACCGCGAACACGCCGCCCATCTCCATCCAGACCAGGTGGGCCGGCGAAAAGAACGGGGTCAGCGACGCGTTGAAGCCGCCGTAGCCGTACAGGTACGTCGGATTGCCGCCGTCCCACGTGAGCCCCTTGCGGTGGGTGAGGAACATCGGCACCCGCGTGCCGTCCTTGCTCTGGTAGAAGACCTGCCTGGTTTCGTAGTCGTCGGGGTGGAAGTCCACCGCCGGCTTCCGGAGCACCGTGCTCTGGCCGCCGGCCACGTCGTAGCGGTAGATCGTGGTCGGCGTGGTGAAGCTGGTGAAGGCGTAGAAGGTTTCTTCGTCCGTGCGCTTGCCGCCGAAGCCCGCGGCCGTCCCGATGCCGGGCAGCGCCACCACGCGCTCCAGGGCGCCCTGGAGCGCGAACACCTTGACCTGGGTATAGGCGTCCTTCAGGTACGAGGCGAAGAACCGGTCGCCCACCAGGGCGACGGCGCGCAGCGTCTCCGGGGCCTCGGGGATGACCTCCTTCCACTGGGCCGGGTCGGGGCTCCGGGTGTCGACGGAGATCACGCGCCCGCGCGGGGCGTTCCGGTCGGTCCGGAACCAGAACAGCGGACCGTCGTTGCCCAGGAACCCGTAAAACGCGTCGGCCTCGCCCAGCAGCTCGACGACGGGGGCGTCTTGGGCCTGCAGGTCCTTATAAAAAACGCGGTTCTTGCGCTCGGTGCCCTGCGAGACGCGGATGATCAGGTACCGCCCGTCCTCGGTGACGTGGCCGCCGAATCCCCACTCCTTCTGGTCGGGCCGCTGATAGATCAGCGCGTCCTCCGTCTGCGGCGTGCCCAGGCGGTGGTAGTACAGCTTCTGGTGGTAGTTGGTCTGCTGCAGCTCCGCGCCCTTGGCCGGCTCGTCGTAGCGGCTGTAAAAGAAGCCCCTGCCGTCGTGCGCCCAAGACGCCCCCGAGAACTTGACCCAGCGCAGGTGATCGGGAAGGTCCTCGCCCGTGTCGACGTCGCGCACCCGCCACTCCTGCCAGTCGGACCCGGCGGTCGCCAGGCCGTAGGCGAGGCGTTTGCCGTCCCGGCTGACCTCGTAGCCGGACAGGGCGACCGTGCCGTCCTTCGACAACGCGTTCGGGTCGAGCAGCACGCGCGGCGTCCCGCCCAGCGACTCGGTCACGTACAGCACGCTCTGGTTCTGCAGGCCCTCGTTCTTGGTGTAAAAGTAGCGCCCTCCCTCCCGGAACGGGACGCCGTACTTCTCGTAATCCCACAGCCGGGTCAGACGCTCGCGGATGCGGTCGCTCCCGGGGATGCCCCGGAGGTAGCCGGAGGTCAGCTGGTTCTGCGCCTCGATCCATTCCCGGGTTTCGGGCGCCTGGGCGTCCTCGAGCCAGCGGTACGGGTCGGCGACTTTGGTGCCGTGGTAGTCGTCCACCTGATCCCCCTTGCGGGCGGGCGGGTAGACAAGCTTTTCACCTGGGGCGCCCTCGGCCTGGCCAGGAAGCACGGCGGCAAGAGCCACGATCAGCAGAGCGGCAAGCAGGAACAAACCGGAAGACATGATCAGACTTCTCCTTCAACGGACGGATCGGGCGCTTCACGAGGAGCCCACCGGCAAGGGCGGGATCTTCTCGGTGTCCGGCCACTGCGTGTGCCACGGGGTCGCCTGTTCGTACGCGAGGGCGACGCGCAGGATCGCGGCCTCCTGGTACAGCCCGCCGACGAACTCGAGGGACTGGGGCAGGCCCTCGTGCAGGCCGCAGCGGGTGACGACCGTCGGGTAGCCGGTCAGGTTGGTGTACGCGAGCGACGGGCCGGTGCGCGGGACGGTGACGTACAGGTCCACCTCTTCCAGTGCTTCCTTCATCGCGTGCTGCAGCCGGGTGCGGACCCGGAGGGCCTGCAGGTAGTCCGCGGCGGGGATGGTGGAGCCGACGCGGAAGGTGTTGGGCCAGCTGTCCTCGTCCTGCTGCACCAACAGGTCCAGGCCGCCACTGGCGGTCAGCCGGGCGAACGAGGCCGCGGACTCCGCCGCGATGATCGTTTCGGCCAGGGCGTCGTAGGCGTCCGTCTTCGCGGGCAGGGTGATCGGGTGCAGGATCAGACCCAGCGCGCGGAGCGTGTCGAGCGCCTGCCCATAGATCTTGCCCCGGGCGGCGTCCTTTTCCGCGGCATCGAAGGCGGCGGTGTCCAGGCCGACGCGCAGCCTGGAAAGGTCCGCGCCGGGATCCCAGCGGAACGGGACGTCGGCGACCGTGCCGTCGAGGCCGTCGGGGCCGTGGATGCCGGCGAGCGCCAGGGCGCAGTCCTCCACCCCCCGGCACATCGGGCCGAGCTTGTCCAGGGTCCAGCACAGCGCCATGGCGCCGTGCCGGGACACGCGGCCGTACGTCGGCCGAAGGCCGGTGACGCCGTTGACGACCGAGGGGCTGACGATGCTCCCGAGTGTCTCGCTGCCGACGGCGAAGCCCACCAGTCCGGCGGCGACGGCGCTGCCGGCGCCCGCGGAGGAGCCGCTCGACCCCTTTTCCGGCCGCCACGGGTTGCGCGTCTTGCCGCCGAACCAGACGTCGCCCATCGCCAGCTCGCCCAGCGACAGCTTGGCGAGGAGGACCGCCCCCGCCTCCTCCAGGCGGCGCACGGCGGTCGCGTCGTAATCGAAGACCTGCCCCTGGTACGGTTTGGCCCCCCAGGTGGTCGGGATCCCCCGGGTCGCGAGCAGATCCTTGGCGCCCCAGGGGATACCGTGCAGCGGGCCCCGGTAGCGCCCGGCCGCGATCTCCTGGTCGGCGCGCGCCGCCTGCGCGAGCGCGAGATCCTCGGTGAGGGTGACCACGCAGTTCAGCCGCGGCCCGAACCGCTTCAGCCGCTCCAGGTACATCTTCGTCAGGGCGGTCGACGTGACCTTGCGCGCCTTGAGCAGGCGGGACAGGTCGACCGCCGTGGCAAAGGCCAGACTCTCGGGGTTGCCGTCGTAGCGGGGCGTGGCCCCCCGGCTCAGCTTGAAGCCGCTCCTGCCGCGCGGCACCGGCGTCCCGGGCAGGCGCGGCTCGAAGTGCGTCGCCGGCTCGACCGAACTATCGAGATCGCCCGCCCGCAGCGCCTTGAGGCCTTCGCGCGTCCGGCCCAGGCTCTTGGCCATCAGCGCCCGCTCGGCTTCGGTGCAGGAGCGCCCCGCCACCTTGTCGGCCGCGGCGATGTCCGCCGGGGCGATCGCCTCCTCCGGCCCAGGCTCCGGCGCCGGCTCCGCCGCCGCCAGCCCCGCGGCCCCCGCCACCCCCGCCGCAACCAGCTGTTTCACCACGTCCCGCCGGTTCAGCCCACCGGCCTGCTTGGAACCGCTACCATCGCGTTCGCGCTTCATCCGTCCCCCCGTGTCATGATACCTCGCGGGATGGCCCCCCGCACTGTCGCCCTGTGGCGGGGGTCATAGCGCGGGCAGCCCCAGAATCCGGCGCAGGTCCCGCTCTGTCGCGCCGTGCAGGTATAGCGCATCCGTCATCTCGCGCTGGAAACGGCCCAGAACGACCGGGTTATCTCCGATCCGGCCGTTCCCCCAATCGTTCCACTGCGGATATTTGGCCCAGTCCCAGCTGATGTAGCAGAATGCCTTGACGCTCGGGTAGTCACGAATGAATCGGAAATAGGGGTCGAACCATTTTGCCCAGCTCGCGTCGCCGTCCTGAACTCCCACCTTGCGGGGCGTGGACTCCCCGATCATCACGGGGTACCCGCGCGCCGCCGCCTCTTTGACAAAGGCGACGGTGTCTTTGGCCGAGAAGTGCGACGCGCTGAAGCAGTCGACCGACCACCAGTCGACGTGCTGGTCGCCCGGGTAGTACGCCCGGTAGTCCTTCTCGCGCCCGTCCGGCGCGTAGCACCAGACGGCGGCGACCTCGTCGAGCCGGTGCCTGCGAAAGGCGGACACGATGCGGGTCCAGGCCGCTTTGTACGTTTCCGGCTCGTACCCGTTCCACCCGCCGTTGAACTCGTAACCTATCCGGACGAACGCCGGCCGTCTCAGATCCCGCAATCCCTGACAGAGGATCTCGATCTTGTCGTCGTACTTCCCTTCCGCCACCTCGTGCTCATAGTGCCGCTCCGGCGACCCGTCTGTGGTCATTGACAGACCGATCTGCGGAAGGAGGAACGTGTCCTTATACTCGTGCAGCTGCGCCCGCAGTTTCGTGAAGTACCCGGACACGTCACCTTTCAGTCCGACGTAGGTCATATAGACGGCGGGCTTCGTCGGACCGATCACGCCGGTGTCCCGGCCGAGGCCGGCCGCCCGACTCCCGGCGCCGTGGATCACCCGGTCCCCTCTCGGCTCCAACCGCCTGCCCCAGTCCCCTCGTCGCACATGCTCCTGCTTCATGGACAACCCTCCCCCGCGAAGTATTTCACCGTGGTCGCCCCCGTCGCCTCCCCGGAACAGAAGGGGCGCGACATCTTCCGCCGCAGCACCGTCTCACCCGACCCAAAGTCGCCGGCACCGGTACGTCGGGCAGGCTCTCAAGTACGGGAAAGGAACAAGCAGGCCGGATGTTTCTTCATCCCCGAGTGGGTATCATCAAGCAGAGCTGGACAAGAGACCACATGGGCCAGAACGGCAAGCCGGCGACCCCGTTCACGCCCGCGGAGGAAACGTATGCAGCGCCCGAGTCTTAACATCGGGATCGAGGAAGAGTATCAGACGATCGATCCGGTCACACGCGACCTGCGCTCCCATATCGGCACCGAGATACTCGAAAAGGGGAAGACCCTGCGCAAGGAAGCGGTCAAGGCGGAGATGCACCAGTCGGTGGTCGAGGTCGGGACCGGCGTCTGCAAGGACGTCCGGCAAGCCAGGGAAGAGCTGGCGTGCCTCCGGCGCGAGATCATCAGCCTGGCCCGGGAGAACGGCCTCCTGGTCGCGGCCGCGGGCACGCACCCGTTTGCCGACTGGCGCGAGCAGGAGATCTACCCCGCCGAGCGGTACCGGGGCCTGGTCGAAGACATGCAGATCCTGGCGCGGGCGAACCTGATCTTCGGGCTGCACGTCCACATCGGTGTGGAGGACCGGGACGAGGCGATCGCGCTGATGAACGAGGCGCGCTACTTCCTGCCGCACATCCTCGCCCTGTCCGCCAATTCGCCGTTCTGGCTCGGCATGGATACCGGCTTGAAATCGTACCGCTGCAAGCTGTTCGAGAACTTCCCGCGCACCAACATCCCTGACGCCTTCCCCTCGTGGGGCGAGTACGAGCGGTTCGTCAACCTGCTCATTCAGACAAACTGCATCGACGACGCCAAGAAGATCTGGTGGGACATCCGCCCGCACCCGCACTTCCCGACGCTCGAGGTCCGCATCTGCGACGTGCCGCTGCGCGTCGACGAGACGATCGCGATCGCCGCCCTGATCCAGGCGACGATAGCGAAGCTCTCCAGGCTGCACGAGGCCAACCAGAGCTTCCGGCTGTACAGCCGCGCGCTGATCATGGAAAATAAGTGGCGCGCCGTGCGCTACGGGCTGGACGGCAAGCTGATCGATTTCGGCAAAAAGGTCGAGGCGCCCGCGCGCGCGCTCCTGGCCGAGTACCTCCTTTTCGTGGACGACGTGGTCGACGAACTGGGCTCGCGCGAGGAGATCAACGACATCCACACGATGCTGGAGCGGGGCGGCGGGGCCGACCGGCAGCTGCAGGTGTACCGCGAGACGGGGGACCTGAAAAAGGTCGTGGATTACATCGTCGGAGAGACGGCCCTGCCCCCCGCCGGGTCTCCCGGATGAAGGTGGCTTTGTTTTCGGACATCCACGGCAACCTCTCCGGCCTGAAGGCGGTCCTGGCGGCGCTGGACCGTCTCGGCGGCGCGGACCTTACCTTCGCCGCGGGCGACCTGGTCGGCGGCGGACCGGGCACCGACGAGGTGATCGATCTGCTCATCGCGCGGGGCGTCCGCATGGTGCGCGGCGACAGTGACACCGACGACAAGCTCCTGGATCGCTTGCGCGCCGCCACGTCGCCGCAAGAGCCGAGCCGTTACCCCGCACGCTACCATGCTTCCTACTATGAGGCGATGCTGGCGTGGATGCGGGCCAACCTGTCGGAGGGCGGGCGCGCTTTCCTGGCCGCCCTGCCTTTGTCCGAGACGGTCGAGGCGGCGCCGGGGCGGGGGCTCTTCGTGTGTCACGCCTCCCCGCGCGATGTGGGCGACCGCGTCTGCGCGGCGCAGACCACCGCGGCCGTGCTGCGCGCGGCGTACGGCTCGGTCCTGGCCGATGTCATCGCCTTCGGCCACGCGCACACGCCCTATGTCCGCCTCTTCGACGGCAAACTCATGGTCAACGTCGCCAGCGTCGCCTTCCGCCCGGACGCGACCAGCGTTTTGACGCTCGTCACTTATGACGACGAGCAGTGGGTCGTGGAGCAGCACGCCGTCGCCTATGATGCCGCCGAGGAGGCGCGCCTGATGGCCGAGCGCGGGGTCCCGATCGCCTGCGCCTGACGCCGGCCGCTTGCTGCCCACGAATTTAGCTCTAGTGGGTCACTTGTCATGAAAACAAGGATTACCTATGAGTGGTGCGACGCAACTCGCCTCGGGAAACCTGCCCTTCAGGAGCCTCAGGCGAATGCCTATACGCGTGACAAGTGACCCACTAGCGCCCACCCGATGCTTTTCTCCACCGGCGAATAGTCCCTCTCACCCCGGCAGAGATTCCTGCGCCTGGTCGGCATACAGACAATACTTCCAAGGCCCCGATGAACCGAAGTTCATAACTCCCCCGCCGGATCGGAGAATGACCCACGCTCCTTTCGTGATGGAACTACTGACTTTCGTGTAATCTTGTGACATGTTCTCTTGCCCTCAGAAGAGCGATGAAGCTTTGAGAAAGCCCACGAGCAGCGATTCGTCTTCTTGTATCTGTGCGTGTGCCGCTAACAGCGGCCTCTGCAACTGCTCCAGCGTATCGGGGCAGGCGTTGGCCACGTGCTTGCCCTTGATGCTCGACCACAGGTACTCCACGGGGTTCAGCTCCGGGGCATACCCGGGGAAACGCACCACGCTGAGCCAGTCGCTGTTGGCCTGGATATGCGCCTGCACCCGCTTACTGCGGTGCGCCGGCAGCCCATCCCAGAGCAGCACCACCGGACCCTGTACTTGCTGGTGCAGATCATTGACGAAGGCGATGAGGGCATCCTCCTTGACGGACTGCTCTTGCAGGTGTAGCAGCAGATCCGGGTCCGTGCCGTCCGCCCGGCAGGTGATCGTGCCGATGGCGTGCAGGCGCTTCCAGTTAAACTTATGCCGGATTGTCGGTGTCTGTCCTCTGGGAGCCCAGGTCCTTCGGACGCTGGGGCGCAAGGAGAAGCCGGACTCATCCAGGAAGGCGAGCGTTGCCCCGCGCTCTTGTGCCCCCTTTTTACCGTTGGCCACTCATCTTGCAGCCATCGGGCAACGGCTTGCTCATCGCGCTCTTTGGCACGCCTTTCTGGTTTCTGGCACGACCAGTTCATCGCCTGCATCAGGTGCCAGACATGACCGCGATGGTAGTGGACACCCGTTTGGCGCGCTATCAGGTCGCCGATACGCCCTAAGGTCCACAGCGGGGTGGCATAGCCATGTGCTTCTGGCCCCTTGAGCAGTTCGGCGACGATCTGCTCGCGCTGCTCCGGGGTCAGGCGCGCTCGCGCACCCGGCTGTCGAAGGTTGTGCAGCGCGTGCGCGCCGCCGTCTTGCCAGAGAGCAAACCACCGGCTGGCGCATTGGCGGCTGACGCCCAGAGCGCGGGCGACTTGGGCTTGGCTATGGCCTTGTGCGAACAGGTCAGCCGCTTGGGTCCGCTGTCGTAGTAACGCCTGGTTTCTTGCTGTCATATCAGGCAATACGCAGACAGAGTAGACTGTGTCACAGCATTATGCGAAAGTCAGTAAGTTCGCCTCTTGGTGTTGAAGGAAGGGGCAATTATACTGAAATATGTAAGCTATTGGAACGGTACAACTTTTCATCATTAAACATTCAGGTTGTACCAACAAAGGAAGGGGCTGTTCCATGCCGCGCATCAAGATCCTGGTTGCAGACGATGGCGTGCTGATGCGCCGTCTCCTCGTGCAGCAATTCTCCCGTGAGGCCGATATGGAAGTGGTCGGTGAAGCGGCCGACGGGCGAGAGGCGGTGGAACTCGCGCTCAAGTTACGGCCGGATGTCATCACCATGGACCTTAATATGCCACACCTCAACGGCATCCAAGCCACGGAGCGGATCCTGGCCCGGTACTCCTATATCAAAGTGCTCCTGCTCACCGCTCATGGGGATCTCGTGTCACTGGGGCGCTCCTCGGGGGCTCTGGAAAGCCTGGACAAAGACTGTACGCCGCAGGAGCTGGTGACGGCAGTCCGACGAACCTATGCTGCGAAAAGCCCGGACTCGGCGGGAAGTTGTCCCGCCGGCGACCATCGTGTGGTGATCGAACGTCTGGCTACCCGCGCCGGCCTCACCGAACGCGAGAAGGCCGTGGTCGAGCGCATCGTCGGGACGGAAGAGACTATCAAACAGATCGCCAGAGCCCTCTGCAGGGAATGGGGCTATGGATTTAGGCGCGTTGTTCCGATGATAGTGGTATGGTCACTACTCCCTGCCCGCACTGCGGCAACCGCAAAGAGGTCATCAAGTTCGGCACCAACCGCTCCGGCACCGCGCGCTGCTGCTGTCACGGCTGCAACAAGACCTTTACACTCGATCCCAAGAGCCGCGCCCTCACGCCGGAAAAGGAGCAGCAGATCTGCCGGGCGCTGCAGGAGCGCACTTCCCAACGTGGCATCGCCCGCACGCTCAAGGTGGGCCGACAGACCATCCGGGCCGTGCGTAAAAACGCAGCCCGCGTAGAAGCCAAGTTCCAGCAGCACGGCATCACGAATGTGCCCGCGCCCGAAGGCGATGCCATCGAGATCGATGAACTCTGTATCCGGGTGTCTCCGAGCCTGTGGCTGTGGACGGCGGTGTCTCGTCAGGTCCGGCAGGTGGTCGGCTTCGTCATCGGCGATCGCACCGACGCTATGCTGGGGCTGGTCTGGTCGGATGTGCCCCCGGATTACCGGGACAAGCCGGTCCACACCGACTATTTGGGTGCTTACGCCCGCTTCTTTCCGGAAGGGCAGCATCATCCCTGCGACAAAGGTTCTGGTCAGACCAGCCTGGTCGAGGGTCTCAACACCAAGTGGCGCCAGAGGCAGTCCGGCCTGGCGCACGGCGCAACCTCTGCGGCGTGCATCGCAAACGCGAAGAGGACCTCATCGAGCGATTCTTGCTCTTGGTGGAGGGGCACAATCAGCAGGCGGCCAAGCGATGGAACCGACAGCAAAACCAGGCAGGCACAGCAACGCAGCTAAATCCATAGCCGGGAATGGAACCAGGAGGTCACGGATGCGTCCGTTAAGCACGCCATGGAGCGTGCCATGGCGAAGCTGCGCGTTGAGCCGCGGACGCGCGGAGCTCTGGTGAAGCATGTGCTGGAGTTTGAGCAGAGCGACTATGGAGACCTTTCTGCAAGATGATGAGAATCACTTTACCCGGTGATGAGGCCGCCCGGCTGGAGGCGCTGCGGCAGTACGAGATCATGGACACTCTGCCCGAGAAGGCGTTCGACGACCTGACGCGGCTGGCGGCACACATTTGCGGCACCCCCATCGCCGGCGTGATCCTCATCGGCAGGGATCGGCAGTGGCTCAAGTCGAAGGTCGGGCTGGAAATATCGGAAACGCCCCGCCATGACGCGTTCTGCGCGCGCACACGATCCAGCAGCGCGACGTGTTCGTGGTCCCCAACGCGCTGAAGGATGAGCGGTTCGCAAACAACCCACTTGTCACCGCCGACCTAACATACGGTTTTACGCGGGGGCGCCCCTGGTGACCCCGGAAGGCCACGCGATCAGGGCGGTGTGCGTCATCGACCGCACCCCGCGAGCCTGACGCCGGATCAGGAGGAGGCGCTGCGCGTCCTGGCGCGCCAGGCGATGGTCCGTCTGGAACTTCGGCGCAATCTGGCCGAGGCTCAAAAGGACGGTCCGGCAGCGCGAGCGCGTGGAAAAGGCGCTGCGCGAAAGCGAGGCGCGTAAGGGAGCGATCCTGGAGGCCGCGACCGATTGCGTCGTCAGCATCGATCGTAAGGGACGCATCACCGAGTTCAATTCCGCGGCGGAGAAGACGTTTGGCTACAATCGCGCCCAGTGTTGGGTAAGGACATGGCGGATCAGATCATCCCGCCGTCCTTGCGGGAAAGGGACCGGGCCGGCATAGCCCGTCATCTCGCTACCGGGGAAAGCTCCTTTATCGGCAGGCGGATGGAATGGCCCGCCATGCGCGCGGACGGGACCGAATTTCCCGCCGAACTGAGTATCGTCCGTATCCCCGCGCAAGGTCCCCCCGCCTTCACCGCGTTTTTGCGGGACATCACGGAACGAAAGCGAGTGGAACAGGCCCTTGCGGAACAGGCGGAAGCGGTCGCCAGGGCCCTGCGGGAGGCCGAGCAAGCCTCGCGGCTCAAGTCCGAGTTCGTGGCCAGCATGAGCCACGAAGTCCGCACACCTCTCAACGGCGTCCTCGGGATGACCAGGTTACTTCTCGACACGGACCTTTCCCCGCAGCAGCGCGATCTGGCGCAAACGGCGTGCGCCTCCGCCGAGGCGCTGCTCGCCATCCTCAACGACATCCTCGACTTCTCGAAGATCGAAGCGGGGAAGTTGAGCATAGAGCCGGCGCCCTTTGACCTTCTTCTGGTCGTCGAACAGGTGGCGGAAATGCTGGCCGCCGGCGCCCAGGAGAGGGCCTCGACCTGATCGTGCGCTACGCCCCCGACGTGCCCCGGCAACTGATCGGCGACGCAGGCCGGATCCGGCAGGTGCTCACCAACCTGGCGGGTAACGCCGTCAAGTTCACGCAACAAGGACACGTCCTCATCAACGTCGAGTGCACGGAACAAACGGGGCGCGACGTTACCCTGCTAGTGACCGTGGAAGATACCGGCATCGGCATCCCGGAAGACAAGCTCGGGCAGATCTTCGAGAAATTCACCCAGGCCGACTCCTCGACGACCCGTCAGTACGGCGGGGCCGGGCTGGGGCTGGCGATCAGCCGACAGCTTGCGGAGGCTCATGGGGGGACCATCAACGTAACCAGCCAGCCAGGCCGGGGATCGACCTTCTGGTTCACGTTGCGTTTGCCCCGTGATGCGAAGGCGGCCGTTCCTTCGACGCCCCCGGCCCTCCTGTCCGGCATGCGGGTGCTGATCGTGGATGACAACGCGGTCAACCGCCGGGTCCTGCACGAGCAGATCTCCGGCTGGGGCATGCGGAGCAGCCCTTGTGCCTCCGCCGCGGAGGCGCTCACGGCGCTCAGGGACGCGGTCAGCGGCGGCGACCCCTTCCGGATCGCCCTCCTGGACCACCAGATGCCGGTCGTTGATGGGGAAACGTTGGGCCATGCCGTCAAGGCGGATCCGGCGCTACGGGACACCGTGTTGGTGATGCTGACGTCGAGGGGGCAGGCGGGCGATGCCGCGCGCATGGTCAGAACGGGATTCGCGGCGTACCTGACCAAGCCCGTTTGCCTGTCACGGCTGTTGGATGCGCTGACGAGTGCCGCCGGCACAGCGATGCCGAGCGGAGGGGCCGAGTCCGTACGGCCCCGGGTCTTGGAAAGCTCGCCCGCAAACAGAATCGAAGGGCCGGCGGCGGCGAAGCCGCGCCAGGAGATGACCCGCGCGCGGGTCCTGGTTGCGGAAGACAATCCGGTAAGCCAGAAACTAGCGCGGCTTCTGCTGGAAAGGCTCGGCTGCCGCGTGGATATCGTCGCGGATGGCCGCGAGGCGGCAAAGATGCTGGAGATGCTGCCCTACGACCTGGTCTTCATGGATTGCCAGATGCCCGGGATGGACGGCTACCAAGCGACAACCGAGATCCGCCGGCGCGAAGGACAGCAACCTGCCCGCCAACCATGTCGGCTTCGGGGTGCCGCAGATCTCGCCGCACCTGCACAACCTGCACGACGCGCCCGAGAGCGACGGCAACCCGGTCAACTTCTACGACCCGGGGTACTTCTGGGACAACCACTACCCGATGTGCTTCCCGCGCAACGACTCGCGGGAGGCGCTGGGGACCTTGTGGATCCACGACCACCGGTTCGACTTCACCGCCCAGAACGTGTACCGGGGGCTGGCGATGTTCTATCTGGCCTATGACGCCCTCGACAGCGACACGGAGACCGCCAGCACGACCTACCCGAACTCGCTGCGGCTGCCCAGCGGCCAGTACGACGTGCCGCTGATGCTGGCCGACAGGAAGTTCGACGCGAACGGCAACCTGGTCTTCGACGTTTTCAACCTGGACGGGATGCTGGGCGACCGGTTCACCGTCAACGGCAAGATCCAGCCGTTCTTCAAGGTGGCCCGGCGCAAGTACCGCTTCCGCATCCTGGTCGCCAACCCGTCGCGCTTTTACCGGCTGTTCCTGAGCAACGGCGACCCGTTCACCCTGATCGCGAACGACGGCAACCTGCTACCGGCGCCGCTCACGATGGAGAGCCTGTACATGAGCGTCGGCGAGCGCATGGACGTGGTCATCGACTTCTCCAAGTACCCGATCGGGACCGAGTTCTACCTGGAGAACCGCGCGGTGCAGATGGACGGGCGCGGTCCGGAGGACGGGATAGCGAACCGCGGCACGCCGCTGCTCAAGTTCATCGTGGACCGCAACGTGGCGTCGGACCCGAGCCGGGTCCCGGCCACGCTGCGCCCTTTGCCGCCGATCAACCGGAACGAGGCGGTGAGAACCCGGTACTGGAAGTTTGACCGGTCGGGCGGTGCCTGGACGGTCAACGGTGAGGTCTTCGACCCCAACGCCGTCACCGCCCGGGTCAAGCGCGGCACGGCCGAGATCTGGGTGTTCGAGAACGGCGGCGGTGGCTGGCACCACCCGATCCACGTCCACCACGAAGAGTTCCGCATCCTGGAGCGCGACGGGGCCCCCCCGCCGCCGCACGAACGGGGCAGGAAGGACGTGGTGACGCTGGAGCCGGGCGAGGAGGTCAAGGTCTTCCTCCGCTTCAGCGACTTCCTGGGCCGCTACCCCCTGCACTGCCACAACACCGTGCACGAGGACCATGCCATGATGACGCTGTGGGAGATCGTGCCGTAACCGCCGGGTTTTGTAAGAAGCTTCCCAGATACGACTTGACCTTACGAAACGAGAGAATCGATGAAACGAAGAGATTTTTTAGCCGGTCTGCTCACACCCGCCGGGGTGGGGGCGGGCCTCCTTCCCCTGGCGGGCCTGATGTCGCCGTCGAAGCCGCCCCGACTTCCGGCCGGGCTCAGGGACCGCGCGCGGGCTACTTCCCCAACGCGCTTTTGCGCACGCACGACGGCAGGACGGTCCGCTTCTACGACGACCTGCTGCGGGGCGACAAGACCGTGCTGATCAACATGATGTACGCCCACTGCGCGGGCAAGTGCCCCCTGACGACCGAAAACCTGGTGAAGGTCCAGGAGCTTCTGGGGGAGCGCCTGGGCCGCGACATCCACATGTTCTCGATCACGCTGGACCCGGAGCAGGATACCCCGGAGGTGCTCCGGGAGTATGCGGAGGCGCACGGCACCAAGCCGGGCTGGACGTACCTGACCGGCGAGCCGAAAGACATCGAGCGGCTGCGCCGCAAGCTGGGCTTCGTGGACCCCGACCCCCAGCGCGACAAAGACCGCTCGAACCACGCGGGCGTGGTCGTCTATGGCAACGAGGCGATCGACCGGTGGGCCGCCTGCCCCGGATTGTCCGGGCCTCAGGACATCGTCAACGTGATCGACTGGATGAAGCAGGCCAAGCTCCCGCAGTACCAGGGCATCAACCGCCCCCGCAAGATCGGGGCCTGAACCCGGACCGGGGCGGGCACAACGTTCGGGCCCGCCCCCGGCGCCCCTTCCCATCTGGCACACCTGAAGGAGGTTTGTTATGTTTTGCACCACCTATCGCCGGCCGGTCTTCGCCGGCGCCATCGTCGCCACTCTGGTGGCGGCTTGCGTGGCGCCCGCCCTCGCCGTCTTCACGCACCAGCAGACGGTGCTGTCGGGTCCGGCCATCAGCGGCCAGGTCCCGCAGGGCGACGCCCAGTTGAACCAGTCCGCGCAGCCCCACGCCCCGGGCCGGCTGGTCGTGAACGTCCGGGACGTGTCCTTGCCGAACGGCACTCGCCTGAACGTGACGATCGACGGGCGGCCCGTGGGTGTCCTCACCCTGAACGCCGGCGTGGGAAATTTGTCCGCCCCCATCGATTTCCAGGTAGGGCGCTTGAGCCGCCTCGATCTCGCTCTGGAAAGTGGCGCCCTTATCCTGTCCGGCGCAACGCCGTGGCAAGTGCCGTGGCCGGCGTCGTAGCGGTCCGCCGCAACAAGGCCCATGGGGGCGTGCACCGTGGGACTCACCCACGAGGAATCGGGCCGCGTCGAGTCGGCGCTGACTGCTCTAACATGCGCCGGGTGGAGCCGCGCAACACGCCCAGCGTGATCAATGCCGTCTTTAACTTCCGCAACTTCTGGGACGGCCGCGCCCAGAACACCTTCAACGGCGTTAACCCGTTCGGGCGGCGCGACCCGCATGCCCGGGTCGTGAAAGCCGTAGGCCCCAACAGTCTGCAGGAGGTGCAGGTCAGCCTGGAATATGCCAGCCTGGCGTCGCAGGCGGTGGGACCGCCGCTCAGCTCCTTCGAGATGTCCGGCGACGGCCGCACCTTTTACGAGATCGGCGACCGGTTCGGGGAGATCGACCATGGCTTGAAGAGCGCTTCCAAAGGCAAGAAGCTCGGGAGGAAGCTGGGCAAAAAGCTGCTCCCGTTGCGGCCGCTCGGAAAGCAGCTCGTGCACCTGCAGGACAGCTCCCTCGGGAGCGACAGCCGATCGCCGCTGCCGGGCCTCAGAACGGCCACCTACCAGCAACTGATCGAGGCCGCCTTCAAGCCGGAGTGGTGGAACTCCAGCCAGATCGTTCGGGTGAATGCGGATGGCAGCCGCACCTTCACCAACAGACCCGATCGTGACCTGACCACGAGCGAATACACGCTGCCGGAGTTCAACTTCGCGCTCTTTTTTGGGATCGCGCTGCAGATGTATCAGGCGACCCTGGTGGCCAGCGACACCCCGCTCGATCGATATCAGGAAGGCAGCACCCGCGCCCTGAGCGACCAGCAGAAGCGCGGGCTGGCCCTGTTCCAGGGCAAATCCCGGTGCATCAACTGTCATGGCGGGGCCGAGATGACCAACGCGTCGGTCGCCAACGTCAGGGGTCGACGGCTCGAGCGCATGCTCATGGGCGATGGAAGCGAAGCGGTCTATGACAACGGCTTCTACAACATCGGCGTGCGGCCCACCTCCGAGGACCTGGGGGTGGGAGGCGCCGACCCGTTCGGCAACCCGCTGTCCGAGACGCGGCTGGCGCAGATGGGGCTGTTCCCGCAGCTTCTGGGCGCGGAGCCCAATCTCCCGGTCGGCACGAATGAGCGCGTGGCCGCAGACGGCGCCTTCAAGACGCCCGGCCTGCGCAACGTGGAGCTCACCGCCCCGTACATGCACAACGGCGGGCTGCTCACGCTGCTCCAGGAGGTCGAGTTTTACAACCCGGGCGGGGATCGCCGGGGTCCCGGCGGCAACGACACGACCGGGTTTGGCGCCAACGGGAGCAATCGGGATCCCGACATCCGGGATCTGGGTCTGACCAGCGCCGAAAAGAACGACCTGGTGGCCTTCCTTTTGGCGCTGACGGACGAGCGCGTCCGCTCCCGCAAAGCGCCCTTTGACCACCCACAGCTGTTCATCACGGACGGGCACCCGTGGGATGCGTCGAACCCCTCCTACCTCCAGAAGGATGCGGCTACCGGAAACGCTCGAGACGACCTATTGGAGGTTCCCGCGGTCGGGTGTAACGGGGGCACTCCCTTCCGAACTTTCCGTCAGAACCTCGCCCCCGCCCGATAGATGGCGCTCGTCATCCCGGCGCTGCGGTCTTCCCGATTCTGCAACGCCGGGGAGCACTCACGAGAGCGTAGCTTCTGCGAGGGTCCCCTCGCTACTCACGGCCCACCCGCACGTTGATGTGCTCCACCTTGCTACGCCGTATCCGCTGGTCTGTGAAGTCGTACACCCTGGTGGGCACTGTCAAGGTTTTCTAAACCGGTGATGGCTTGGGCGTAGTCGAAGGCACCCAAGGCCCCGCTCAGCACCGGGCAAGCTCTGTAACAGCCGTTGGTTCCCGCCCGCTTCCTCTGGCCGTGATGGCGATGCTGGAGGGCTGGCTGCAGGCAGCCGACCAGAGCGACTCGCCACCTTCACGCCATCTTTCACCTGCCCTTCCCGCTCCAGCAGACCAGGGGCGAATCTGTCAGGCAAAGTACAGTGCATTGTACAGACCCGTTGTTTGATTCCCGCGCTTTTTGGGGATCATATCCTTCAAACTGCAAAGGAGCCTTTGATCATGCTTGGATCGCGCACGACTCCGCTTGTCGCTTAGCTGGTGTTGGCCGCCAGCACCGGCGCACGCGCCGACACCTTCCTGTTCGCGAGCTCACCAACTCCCAGGAGAACCCGCCGACGAACCCCACCACCTCCACGGGGCTCCCCGGCCTCCTTCGGCACGGCCACTTTGGTCCTCAATGACGCCATGACGGCCCTGACGTTTAGCGCCACCATCTTCAACATCGACGTCACGGGCACGCAAACGCCCGACACGTTCGACAATCTGGTGGCCGCGCACATCCATGCTCCCGCCCCTCCGGGCATCAATGCGCCTGTGGTATGGGGATTCTTCGGCACACCGGATAATGACAACAGCCCCGACGACCTGGTGGTCACGCCGTTTTCCACCGGCGTCGGGGGAGTGTTCACCAGCAAGTGGGATCTGCCCGAAGGCAATGCCGGCACGACGCTGAGCGCGCAGGCGCCCAACATCCTGGCAGGGCAATCCTACCTCAACTTCCACACGGTCCAATTCGGCGGCGGCGAGATCCGCGGCCAGATCGATCCCCGAACCCTCCACGATCGCCCTGCTGGGCACCGGGGCCCTCGGGCTGATCGGCTCGGCTTGCGGCGCCGGAGGCGGACCAAGCGGCGCGGCCGCAGGAGGACGGAGCGTAGGCCGAGCTTGTCGGTCGGGGCAAGCGCTCCCGGACGCTTCTCTCCGGGAGTCCGCTCACATAGGAAGGCAAGGGCCGGGACTGGCGCGAGATTGCGGCAGTCCCGGCCCTTTGTAGTCGACTCGGCCATCAACTGCCTGTTGCCCCGGTTGCAGGCTGGGACAACCTGTAAATCCGGCAAATGTCGTGCCTCCCAATGACGGCTATCGGCCATACGAAGAGCATCGCCGCATCCATGCAGACGATGCCCCCAGGCGGCGTAACGTACTAGCGTACTGAGGTTTTGATGAACCAACAGATGGATCGCCCTCCCTGGCGAGGGTCGGCGCAGCCCTGGGCGCCACCTTGGGCGTGTTCTTTCTTGCATTTTCGGCTGCGGCACGGGGCAGTGGGCAGGGCCCCTCTTCGAGCAAAGCCCCTCTGCTGACCTGGGCGCCGCCGGCGCTTACGGCTCCGACGACGATCTTGGTTACCGACTCCAACCAGATCTCAAGCTCGACCCGCGCAAGGATTATCTCATCAAAATGCCCGCCGCGCCGCTGGCGGTAAAGTGGTCTTACCATCTCCGGTGGACGCAACGTCGTGCTCATCGGCGGCGTGATCGAGGCCGTGGATAGTCAAGCAGAACAGCGCTTAGCACACCGGGGCCTGTATCTCAAAGCCCAGACCGGTACCGTTCATATCGAAGGGCTGCACATTGGCGGAGCCAACCTGAGCGAGGGCATCAACCTGGACCAGCGTGAGGAACCATCGTACAGATCCAGAATGTACGTATCGAGAGGTGCATGGCAGCTTTTCCGGCCACCATGCCGACCTGCTGCAGACGTGGGCCGGACCGGCCAGAACTGCGTATAGACCGGCTCACCGGTTCGACGGACTACCAGGGTTTTCTGCTGCCGAATCAGCATTTCAGGGAGCGCCCCCAAGAAGCTGGGATCTGCGCCACATCAACGTTTCCGGCAGCGACAGATCAGCGTACCTGCTGTGGCGGCAGATAAAACCGGCTTATCCCGTGCGTGTACGCGATGTCTGGGTGGCCAATCCCAAAGAGCAGGAGCGTGACCAGTTTCTGTGGCCCAAACCTTCGACCGGGGACCTGCAGTTGGCAGAATGTCCAGGTGGGGCTTCCTCCCGGTGGGGACTTTGTGCCGGCAGGCGTGGCGGGCCTTACCTACTCCTCGCCGGGTTATCAGACACCCCTTGCACCATCCTCCTTCGGGAAGCCAACGGCGTTGGCTGGGTTAGACACAAAGACGCCCTAGCCATATCGAAGTATCAAGAAAGGACCGTCACAGTCAATCTGCCCCGGGCCAAAACAAAAGCAAGGGATGGCTGCCTCGCGAGTTCGGGTCATGCCATCCCCATTAGGGTTATTTGTGGTGCAATAGGTTTTTGCTACCAGATGTTGTGTCTCAGCAACGTCATGAGACCGTAGATATAGTAGGAAAACCCAATTACACCACAACTCTATTATTTGTTTTTCTTGTGTTTCGCTGGTGGGCTGGCCCAGGACGCCCGCACGCCCTTGAGGCCAATCAAGCGCGTTGCCTTGTCCGCTCCGACGCGGACTCGGAGCGCCCATTCCTCTTTCCAGAGTTCTTCCTGCAGTTGCGAAGGCGTCATCGTCGCCGCCATGGCCCCGTTCAGCGAAAGGATGGTGTCGCCGGGCCGCAGGCCCGCCCGCGCGGCCGCACTGCCGGCGACCACACGTGTCACGAGGAACGGCTCACGCGCCGCGGCTCTTTTGAACATGAGCCCGTAGCGCGGCGGAGCCGAACGCGCGAACTCGCTGAGGCGGACAAAGCGCACGCTCCGGCGGGCAGCCACCCCGTCACGGCCGCCGGAGCGCTCCAGGACCAGCGTGATGGGCGCTGCGGCGTAGCCGTCCACAACCGCGTCGGCCACGTTCTGGGACAAAGGTGCGATGTCCACTCCGTCTGCGCTCCGCAGCCGGTCCCCGGCGCGTACCCCGGCTTTGTCTGCCGCCGAACCTTAGGCGACCTCACTGACGCGATAGCTTGCTTCGTCCCGGTGCAGCTCGATTCCGGCATCGCCGGGCAGGCGCACCCGCCGCTCATAGTCAGCCGGGCGCCCCAGCGTCAGGCGCTGGTTGCGGAAGTCGAGGGTCACCCGGAAGCGCGACAGCAGGTCCATGCCAAAAAGACTGGTGCTTTCGCCGCCGTGGTCCCCTGCGCTGTCGCTCCGGACCGTCACAAGTTTTTCCACCTGATCGCCGAGCCGCAGTTCCCCAGCAGCAGCCGCTCTTCCAGGTACAGGCTGGAGATTGTGGCGAAAAGCATCGGGTAGGCCGCGACGGGCTTGAGCCGGGCCGTGACCGAGGCCGGCAGACTCGTCATCGTGGCCCCGGTGTCAATCAGCAGGTGCGCGCTCTGCCTCGGCACGGGGGTGAGGGTGATGTAGCGAAAGTCAGGGGTATCGGCATTGATCGCGCGCATCGCCAGCGTCGTCGCGCCGGGCCGCTCGATCGGGGCGTGTGGCTGCCAGAACAAAGCCATCGTCTTGGCGGCGAAGTCGAAGCGCACGGTCGCCCGCGCCAGCAGCGGCGCGCCGATGACGCCGGCGATACGCTCCGTGGTTCCCACTCCATCGCGGATCAAGTCCAGATCGCCCATGGGGACGGCGCTGCCGACCCGCAGGAGGACGTTCTTGTCGGGCTGCGTTGCTACGAACTGAATCGTATCCACGAGGACGCCCTGGAGCGGGACACTGCCGTTCAGAGCAACGGTGTCCTGCGTCTTTGCTAATTTGAGCTTTTCGCCGACCCAGTTGTTGAGCGTGAGGGCCAGCCCCCAAGCCGTGTCCACGACGAACAGGAGCGGCTCGGAGTCGTTAACGCGCACGCGCATGAGCGGCAGGGGAACGCGGGGCGGGTCGTAGGTAAGGGAGTGGACGCTGACACCGGGGCCGCGCTCGTCCAGCGGCGCGGAACTGCCCGTAGCGGCGGGCGCTGCGTCATCCCCGCGCGCGAGCACGACGACCTCGGCGGCGGTGGCCTGGATCGGATACGACCGGCGCACGGGTCCGGCGAATCGTACCTCGACTCTCTGCCCTAGTGCGAGGTCCGTGAACCGAAGGGTTTCATTCCCGCGCGCGAGGCGCGTTTCTGCGGTGAGCGACACAAGGGCCTTATCGACCTCGGTGTCGGCTGCCTTCTGGCCTTCGACCAGCATCGTGCCCAGAACGCCGTCCGGCGCGGCGCGGCCCCGGGTGGGCTGAAGGCGGGTGATCTTGCCGCGAACGCCGACGCGACGGCTCTGTTGGGCGGGGCGAGCGCCGGGTTCCTGCCCCCGGCCCGGATCGGCGGCACGGGCGGCGCAGCAAGCAGGACGTGCCGACGCTAAGAGCGCGACGGCGATGCAGATGATGGTGATGCGACGCTGCAACTTTGGTCTCCTCTTGGGATAGGTAGACCCTTACGGGTTTCCCCCCCTTCAAGGGTCCGTAAAATGAATTGTGCTTTTGCCTGAATCTCTTGCTCCTCGTATACGGGAGCAGAAAGGACAGGCAAAACGATGGCAGGACGGTTTTCCCAGGAACGAGTCAGAGAGATCATCGAACTCGGCCAGATCCAGACGGCCCAGGACATTCAGTCGGCCCTCAAGGACCTCTTCGGACACACGCTGCAGGCCATGCTCGGAGGCGAAACGGACCAGCATCTGGGCTACGCCAAGGGCGAGGCACAAGCCAAGCGCACCAGCGACCGCAGGAGCGGCCACAGCAGCAAGAGCATGCGCAGTGAGTACGGTCACACACTTGTGACCGAGGCGATCTGGCTCTGCCGGTGCCCAAGGATCGGGAAAAGGATCGGGAAGGTGACTTCGAGCCTTTGATCGTCAGGAATCGCCAGAAGACGATCACCGGGATCGAAGATCAGATGCTAGCCCTCTACGCCAAGGGGGTGAGCTGCCGGGAGATCCAGGACCATCTGGAACCTCTCTACAGGATTGAGGTCTCGTTTGCGTTGAAAGGCAAGCTGTATCAGGCGGCGCTTGCCGGTGCTTTTGAGCGGTTTCAGCAGTTCAAGGCGGCTTGTCCTGCCGCCACTACCATAGGCTGACCACGTAAGGCGAGAGATTCCGTTTGGCGCCCCGTTGGGGTCTCTTTTCGGTCCCTTACACACGTCTCTCTATCCTTGGAAGCCTGCTCGCTCCCTTCTCTAGATTCGGCAACTCTTCCTCCGTTACCTCCGGCACGCTGGCGCGTCCTATCTCGGCGGCTGCGGTGCAGGGTAAGTCCAGGTCCGCGTGGAAATAACCCCCAGGAAAACCCGAGGAAGTGTCCATATGCGGATCTATCAAACGCTCTGCGCACCTCTACTGGTGCTAATGGTGGTGATCATGTCTGTATCAAGCGTAGACGCACAGCAAAGCGAGCCCAATTACGACGAAGCGAAAGTACCGGCCTACACGCTGCCTGACCCGCTGGTCCTTTCCGACGGCACGCCCGTCGCCGATGCCGACACCTGGCGGCACAAGCGGCGGCCGCAGATACTGCGGCTCTTCGAGCAGCAGGTCTACGGCAGGTCGCCGGGACGGCCGGTGGGGATGCGGTTTGAGACGACCTCCGTCGACAAAACGGCTCTGGACGGCAAGGCGACGCGCAAGGAGGTCTCGGTCTATTTCAGCGGCGGCAAAGAGGGCCCCCGGATGGACATCCTTCTTTACTTGCCCAACGGCCGGAAGGGGCCGGTTCCCGCTTTTGTCGGGCTCAACTTCTCCGGGAACCATACAATCCACAGCGACCCGGGCATCATGCTCTCGAAACAGTGGATGCGCCCCGGCCCGGGCGTGCTCGATAATCGGGCGACAGAGGAGTCTCGGGGCAGAGGCGCGACGGCGTGGGCCGTGGAGCGGATCCTGGAGCGGGGGTACGCGCTTGCCACCATCTACTACGGCGATATCGACCCAGACTTCGACGACGGTTTCAAGAACGGCGTCCACCCGCTGTTCTACAAGAAGGATCAGATCGCGCCAGCGGCTGACGAATGGGGCTCCATCGGCGCCTGGGCCTGGGGCCTGAGCCGGGCGCTGGACTACCTGCAGACCGATGAGGAGATCGACCACAAGCGGGTCGCTGTCATGGGCCACTCGCGCCTGGGCAAGGCGGCGCTCTGGGCCGGAGCGCAGGACGAGCGCTTCGCGCTTGTCATCTCCAACAACTCCGGCTGCGGCGGCGCGGCGCTGTCACGGCGCAAGATCGGTGAGACCGTGGGCCGCATCAACACCAGCTTCCCCCACTGGTTCTGCGCCAACTTCAAGCGCTACAACGCCAAGGAGCAGGCGCTTCCGGTCGACCAGCACCAGCTGATCGCGCTGGTCGCGCCGCGCCCGGTCTATGTCGCCAGCGCCCAAGAGGACCGCTGGGCCGATCCGCGCGGTGAGTTTCTTTCCGCCCGGCACGCGGACCCGGTCTACCGCCTGCTCGGCACGGAAGGTATCGCGCAGCAGGAGATGCCTGCGGTGGAGCAGCCGATCCAGAGTATTATCGGCTACCATATCCGCAGCGGCGGGCACGCGGTGACCGCCTACGACTGGGAGCGGTACCTGGATTTCGCGGACCGTCACCTGCCCCGGAAGTAGACAGGAGTATTCACGCGGGTTAGGCGCCTTTGCCGGAGAGAACAACAGCAGCAGGCCGCGCTCGGTATACCCCCGGTGCGGGTAGCGCTTGGCGCCGGTCAGGCTGGCGAGCAGCACGCTCCACGTCACTTCCTAGCGCGCGTCCTCCTCGAGCATCGCGCTGAGCAGCGTCCGGGCAATGCCTCGCCGTCGATAGGCCGGCTGGACCTACCTATTGGAGACCCAGCCGCAATCGGGGTGGGTACGTACCATCCGTAC
>JAUJNC010000501.1 GCA_030446525.1 Armatimonadaceae bacterium | reverse complement strand
GTGCTTGGTGTCGTGCTGGATTGGGAGTAAGGAGAACGGGTTGAAGATCCTGCAGATAGGGCCGGGGCGCCATTTCGCGGTGCGGGAGATGCCGATCCCTCAGCCGGGGCCGGGCGAGGTGCTGCTGCGTGTCGAGGCGGTCACCACCTGCCCGCAATGGGACCTGCATCTGCGCCACGACGAGCCGATGTTTCCCGGCCATCAGTTCCATTATCCGTACACCCCCGGCCAGCCCGGCCACGAGGCCACCGGCAAAATCGCCGCCGTGGGCGAGAACGTGCCGGATCTTGCCGTGGGAGACCGCGTGAGCGCCTGGCGCGACCCCGGACACAAGGCGCCGGGCTGCTATGCGCAGTATGTCGTCCGCAACAGCGACGATGTTATCCGCGTGCCCGCGCACCTGCCCGGCGAGGCAACCGCGCCGGTCGAGCTGGCGATGTGCGTCGGCGCGTCGTTTCTCCAGCTCCGCGAGATGAACGCCGTGCGCGGGCGGCGCTTCGGCATCGCGGGGCTCGGTCCGGCCGGCCTGATCGCGGCGCAGATGGCCCGCGCCGAAGGCGCAACGGAGGTCGTCGGCTTCGACCTTGCCCCGCAGCGGCGCGATCTCGCGCTTTCGCTGGGGATGGTGGATGCCGCCTTTGATCCCGGCCGCGAAGACCTTTTTGGCGCCCGCTTTCCGGCGCGTCCCGCGCTCCCGGCGCTGGGCAGTGCCCTGGACTGCGTGGGGGCGAAAGCCTCCGTGGAGTTTTTGATGGATCGTACGGACGATGTCGTGGCGCTTTTTGGCGTCCAGCGGGAGGACTACGCCTATTCGCCGCGCCACTATCGGCATCTGCGCCTGTGCGGCTATCCCGGACACCGCCGCGCGGCGGCGGAGTACGCCGTAAAACTTTTGGAACGGGGCACGCTCCGCCTGGCGCCGCTGGCGACCCATCATCTGCCGCTGGAACGGTATGGCGAAGGCATTGACCTGCTGGAAAAGCAACAGGCGATCAAGGTCTGCTTCTGGCCGTGGCGGGAGAGCGTTCCTGCCTGAAGCACTTTCCTTTTCCGTGTGGTATCGCGGGAACCGGTTGGGAGCCGTATCTTTTGCGGCCGCGGACTACGGCGCGAGCACAATCTTGCCGAAGGCGCCGGGGGCGAGCACCTGCTCGTGGGCGCGGGCGGCGTCGGCGAGCGGTATCTCCGTGCCGACGACGGGACGGAGCGTCCCGTTTCGGAAGCCGGCGCCCAGCGCGGCGTGGATCTCGCGCGCCTCGGCCCGGGTCGCGTTCACCAGGGTCATGCCCACGATAGCGGCCTCGCGGCCCATCGTGTCGCGCGGGTCCACCTCCACGCGGCCCCGGCTGCCGATCACGACCACGCAGCCTTTGGGGGCGAGCAGCGGCAGGTCTTTGCCCAGGTTCACGTTGGCGAGCATCTCCAGGATCACGTCCACGCCGCGCCCGCCCGTGGCGGCCTTGATCTGGTCGAGGTAGCCGGGATCGTGATGATCGAAAACGTGGTCGGCGCCCTGCTCCCCGACCATCGCGCGACCGTTTTCCGTGCCACCCGTGGCCAGAACGAAAAAGCCCTGGGCGCGGGCGATCTGCACGGCCGCGGTGCCCACGCCGCCGGTCGCGCCGTGAACGAGAACGGTTTCGCCGGCCCGTCCTCGCGCGCGCTGAAACAGAGCGCGCCAGGCGGTCCCGTATGGCACCCACACGCCCGCCCCTTGCGCGAACGAGAGCGGTTCGGGGAGCGGCCAGACTTGGCTTTGGTCGCACAGCGCCTTTTCCGCGTAGGTGCCGGAAAGGGCCCCGGCCAGGTACACCCGGTCGCCGGGCTTGACCGTCGTTACTTCCCCACCGACCTGCTCGACCACGCCCGCGCCGTCAATGCCCGGCGTGTAGGGCAGGGGACGGTCGCGGCCATAGTTGCCTGACCGGATGTAGGTGTCCACGGGATTGACGCCGGCGGCGTGGACGCGGACGATGATTTGGTCCGGCGCGCTGATCTGCGGGTCGGGCACGTCGTCT
>JAUJNC010000500.1 GCA_030446525.1 Armatimonadaceae bacterium | reverse complement strand
CAGATCCACCACGACCGGCACCACGCGACGTATGTCAAGAACCTGAACGAGGCCGCGGCGAAAGCGCCCGGACTCGCCGGCAAGAGCCCCGAGGAGCTGATCCGCAACCTCGACGGCGTGCCCCAGGAGATGCGCACCGCCGTGCGCAACAACGGCGGCGGGCACGTCAACCACACGATGTTCTGGGAGATCATGCGGCCCAAAGGCGGCGGCCCGCCCAACGGTCCCATCGCCCAGGCGATCAACGGCACGTTCGGCAGCTTCGACAAGTTCAAAGCGGCCTTCAACGACGCCGGCGCCAAGCGCTTCGGCAGCGGCTGGGTGTGGCTTGTCCAGGCCAAAGGCGGCAAAATGGAAATCATGACCACACCCAACCAGGACAACCCGATGATGGCCGACGTCGGCGGCCATTACCCGATCCTGGGCAACGACGTCTGGGAGCACGCCTACTACCTCAAATACCAGAACCGCCGGCCCGAGTACCTGGAAGCCTGGTGGAACACGGTCAACTGGGACGCCGTCAACAAGCGCCTCGCACAGGCGCCCCGCGGTTAACGGCAAGTTCCGCCAGGGATAAGAGGTGCGGACTCAAAACCCGCACCTTGGGTTGGCAGCTTGTGGTTCAGGCGCTGGGGCGGGTGGCGGGGTCGCCGGGGGCAAGCCGGGCGCCGCGGGCGTAGTCGGCGGCGGGCATGGCATTTTTGCCCTCGGGCTGCAGGCGGGTGAGGAGGAGGGCGCCGCCGCGGGCGGCGACGGCGACGCCGTTTTTGCGCACGGCAAGGACAGTTCCGGGGGGAGCGGTTTCGTTTCCCTCCGGTTCCGGGCGCGCTTCGAGGACCTTGACGAGCCGCTCGCCGAGCTGAAGGAAGGCGCCGGGGCGGGGGGCGGTGCCCCGGACGCGGCGGGCCAGGGCGGGGGCGTCTTCGTTCTGCGGGTCGAGGAAGCCCGTCTCGCGGGTCACGGGCGGGGCGAGTGTTACGCCCACCGCGTCTTGCGGCGTCGCTGCCAGGTCGCCCGCTTCTAGCCGGTCCAGGGTTTGCACCAGCAGGGGCCCGCCGAGAGCGGCGAGGCGCGGCTCCAGCGTGCCCACAGTGTCGTCCGGCAAGATCGGTTCACGGGCGACGAGATACACGGGGCCGGTGTCGAGCGTCGCCTCCATCTGCATCGTGGCGACTCCGGTTTCGGCGTCGCCGGCGAACAGGGCGTGGTGGATCGGTGCGGCGCCGCGCCAGCGGGGCAGCAGGGACGCGTGGACGTTGATCCCGCCGTAGCGGGGCAGGTCCAGAAGGCTTTGCGGGATGATCTGGCCGAACGACACCACGACGAGCGCGTCGGGGGCGAGCGCACGCACCTCGTCGGGGAACGGTTTGCGGCGGACCCGCTCCGGCTGGTAGATGGGGTAACCGAGCCGGACGGCGAGCTCCTTGATCGGGGACATCTGCACCTTCTGTCCGCGCCCCTTGGGGCGGTCCGGCTGCGTGACCACGCCCAGTACGATGTGGCGCGTGGCGGCGTCGTGCAGCGCCTGGAGCGTGGGGACGGCGAAGGGTGATGTGCCGAAGAACAGGACGCGCATCCGCTGGGTACGCCCGCTACTCCGCCGGCGTGTCGGCGGCTTCGGGATCCGCCGTTTCCATGTGCAGGGTCGCCGGGTCCGCGTGGTCGATGAAAAGGACGCCGTCGAGGTGGTCCACCTCGTGCTGGATCACCCGGGCCTCGAACTCGGTCGCGCGCAGGCGCAGCGGCTGGCCGTGCCGGTCCTGGGCCTTCACTACGATCTCGTTCGCGCGCCGCACCACGCCGCGCAGGCCGGGTATGGAAAGGCAGCCCTCCTCCGGCTCGTACTGCTCCCCCTTCATTTTCAGGATGGTGGGGTTCACCAGCGCCCGAAGCCCCTCGCCCGCATCGTAGACCAATAGGCGGATCGATCTGCCGATCTGCGGCGCGGCCAGCCCGACCCCGTGGGCGTCGCGGTGACGAGGCGCAGGTCACGTTCGTCGGCCCGGACGGCGCGACGAAC
>JAUJNC010000057.1 GCA_030446525.1 Armatimonadaceae bacterium | reverse complement strand
AGAAGAGGTTTGAATTTCAAAGCCATAAAACCAGAAACGGTTGATGAGGAAAGCGTGCCGGTCGCGTTGACGCCGAAGTCGGTGAAGGGCTCGCGCGCGGCCCAGTCGTGCGACGGCTGGGCGGCGGTGTGGACGACCAGCTCGATGTCTTTGCCGTACGCCTGAACCAGCCCGGCCACACGCTCGTAGTCCCGGATGTCGAAGCTTTCGTGCCGGTACCGGGGCAGCGCCGCGAGCAGCCGCTCGCGGTTCCAGGAGGTGCTCGCCTGGCTGCCGAAGAAGTAGGCGCGCAGGTCGTTGTCGATGCCGACGACGTCATACCCCTTGTCGTGGAAGAAGCGCGCGGCTTCGCTCCCGATTAACCCGGCCGACCCGGTGATCACAACAACAGACATGGTTCCTCCTTGCGTTACGACCGGCCCGCCTTGACCTCGGCGCCTTTGAACGAAAACTCCCCCGGGTGTTCCTGGTTTTCCCGCCGCAGCCATTCGTCACACAAAGGGACCAGGCAAAGCGAGTCGGGCACGAAGTGCGGCCGGTCCGGGATCAGGAAAGACGTGTCCGGCATCGGGGCGGGCGCCTCCGGGACCGCGGTGGTCCGCCGCCGACCGCCCCCGCGGGCGGCGCGCACGACCCTTCCGAGGCCGCGCTTGACCGGCCGCAGGGGCGCCTTTATCCGCTGCAGCAGGGTCTGTTTCTGCTGGCAGGGGCACGGGGGGCTCTCCGGAGCGGTGTGCCCGAAGTAGAACTGGTCCAGCCGCACCCTTTCGGAGACGAACCGATCCTCCTGGGTCACGGTGTTGCTTTGAGGGTTCAGGATTCGCACGAAGGTGCACCCGCTGTACAACGCCAGGTTTATGGGTGCGGACGTCGTCCGCAGCGAGTATTCGTTGTCGATCCGCATGAAGCCCGTGTTGAACAGGCCGAGCAGGGGGAGCGAGCTGCGCCGCATCATCAGGCCCAGGCCGCAGAAGTCGAACGGCCGGGACCGGGTCATCCAGGTGTCAAACTGGCGCCGGTAGTCGAACCGGAGGACCTCCGTGGTGTCCAGCTTCTCCAGGCTGGCGCCGTTGGTGAACAGCAGGTCCACCTCGGGGTGGGCCAGCATGAACTCCTTGCAGGCCCGGATGCTGGGCCAGTGGAAGCTGTCGTCGTCGCTCAGCACCTTGATGACCTCGCCCCGCGCCAGGAAGAACCCCTTGTTGAAGCCGTGCGCCTCGCCCTTGTCCGGCTCGGAAAGGAACCGCTGGATCTTCCCGGAGCCTTTCAGCTCGCTCAGGTACTCCCGGGTGCCGTCCGTGCTGCCGCCGTCGATCACGACGATCTCCTCGTCTTCCCGGACCTGTGCGAGCAGCCGCTCCATCACCTGACGCAGGCGGGGCAGCTTGTTCCGGGTGCTCAGAACGTAGGAAAGGCCGATGTCTTGCCGTCTTGTGTGATTCTGTGCTGTACTGTAGTTCATAGTTTCAAAGCCAACCTTAAGGAAGCCGTGCAAAAGTCGTGCCACGCCCTCGGCGTCTCACGTCAGCCCGAAGGCATTCTCGGCCGTGGCGGCGATCATGTCCGCGATGGCCAGCGATGAGGTGGCGGCCGGCGAGGGCGCGTTGCGCACGTGCAGCGTGTTGCCCTCCTGGTCCACCACGAAGTCGTCCACCAACTCCCCCCCCGGGCCCAGTGCCTGCGCGCGCACGCCGGCCGGGCCGGGCCGCAGGTCCGAGAGTTCCAGGTCCGGCATGTACCGCCGGAGCGCGCCCAGGAACGCCGCCCGGCTGAAGTCGCGGTACATCTCCTGGGCGCCGGTCCGCCAGTACTTGAGCGCCAGCTTCCGGAAGCCCGGGTAGGCCAGCGTCTCCGCCAGGTCCCGGGGGTTGACCGTGAGCCTGCCGTACCCCTCGCGGGCGAACGCCAGCACGGCGTTGGGCCCCAGCAAAACCTCGCCGTCCATCCGAGGCGTGAAGTGCACCCCCAGGAACGGGAACCGGGGGTCGGGCACCGGGTAGATCAGGCCGCGCACCATGCCGCGCCGCTCGGGACGCAGCAGGTAGTAGTCGCCGCGGAACGGGACGATCTTGGGCGTCGCCGGCGCGCCGCTCATGCGGGCCACCCTGTCCGAATGCAGGCCCGCGCAGCTCAGCACGTAGCGCGCCTCGACGACGCCGGACGGCGTCTCCAGATGGTAGCGGCCGTCCCGCTGCCGGATGGCCAGGACCTGGTGGCCGGTGAGCAGCTCGCCGCCGCGCGCGGCGACGTCGCGCGCGTACGCGGCGGCGACCTGGGTGAAGTCCACGATGCCGGTCGTGGGGGCGTACAGCGCCTTGATGCCGACCGCGCAGGGCTCGAACTCGCGCAGCCGCTCCGGGCCGATCATCTCCAGCCCGGGCACTCCGTTCGCCAGCCCCCGCTGGCGCAGCGTTTCCAGCCGGGGCAGCTCCTCCTCGTCGGTCGCGACGATGACCTTGCCGCACAGCCGGTACGGGATGCCCTGCTCGTCACAGAACCGGAGGAGCTTCTCCTTCCCGGCGACACAGGCCTTCGCCTTGAGCGAACCGGGCGCGTAGTAGATGCCCGAGTGGATGACACCGCTGTTGCGCCCGCTCTGGTGCCGCGTGATCCGGCCCTCCTTCTCCAGGAGGACCAGGTTCAGGTGGGGCCGGCGCAGCAGCAGCTCCCGGGCGGCTGCCAGCCCCAGGATGCCGCCGCCGATGACGGCTAGGTCGCAGCGCCGGTCCGGCATGGCGGCACCCCCTCCCCTCCTGCGGTGCGGAGCGCGCGGCGCCCGTCACACATTGGAGTACGGGTTCTTGACATCCACGACCTGCAGCGCGCGTACCAGCTCGTCGATCCCCTGCTCCTGGGTGACGGTGGTATTGTAGCCCAGGCCGCGGATCTTTTTGTAGGAGACCACGTAGTTGCGCTTGTCCGCGTCCTCGCCCACGGCGGCGCAGTGCAGGTAGTAGTCCACCTTCTCGCGGATCATCTCGCAAACCTGCGCCTTGCTGTAGTTCATGGTCTCCGAGCCGACGTTGTAGACCTCGCCCCGCATCCGGTCGGCGTTCTCGATGCCGAACAGGAACGAGCGGGCCATGTCGTGGACGTGGATGAAGCTGCGCATGAAGTGCGACTCGTACACCACCAGGTAGCGCTGCTTCAGGGCGGTATAAACGAAGTCGTTGACCAGCAGGTCCAGGCGCATGCGCGGCGACAGCCCGAACGCCGTGGCGAACCGGTAGGCGATGGCGTTGTTGTTTTCCAGCAGGTACTGCTCGGCCGCCGTCTTGGTCTTGCCGTACAGGCTGAGCGGGTTGAGCGGCGTCTCCTCGGTGCAGACCGCGTCCACCAGGGCGCCGTAGTTGCTGCCGGTCGAGCCGAACAGCACCAGGCGGTCCCGCCCGGCGGCCTCGCCGACCACCCGGGTGCCGTCCACGTTCACCGTCTGCGCCAGGTCGGGGTTGGTGCGGCAGGCAGGGAAGCCGACGATGGCGGCCAGGTGGATCACCGCGTCGCAGCCGCGCATCGCCTCGCGCACGGCCTGCGGGTCGCGGATGTCGCCCTTGACGAAATCGAAGCGCGGGTTGCGGAAGTGCGGCAGCAGGCCCGTGCCGCCGTACATCAGGCTGTCCAGCACCCGCACCTGGTGCCCGTTCTCCAGCAGCAGCGGCACCAAAACACAGCCGATATAACCGGCGCCACCCGTAACAAGTATCTTCATCCTTTTCCCTCCAATTTGTGGGGCCGCGCTTGTGACGGGCCCGGTCGGTTTGTCACGCCGCCTCCGGCTGCCTGCGTGATCGTATCTCTTCGATGCTCCGGACGCTTTGTTCGACGGACCGCATGCGCTCCATCTCTTCCGGCTCGAACTCCACCTCGAAGGCTTGTTCGAGTGCCAGAACGAAATTCAAGTGCTGGAGCGAGTCCCAGGCTTCCAGCGAGTCGGGCGAAGACTCCGGCGTGATCCGCTCGACCGGCACGCCGAAGACGTCGGCCGCCACCTGCCGTACGCCCTGCAAAACGGAATGATTCATCATGCGACAAAAGCCTTTTCCAGACAGGTCACCCGGATCCACTCGGGGCAGGCGATATGGGCCTCCTCCAGATCGAGCGACCAGAGGCTGCCCGCCTCTCGCTGCTCCGAGCGCCGGAAGCCGTGGGCGGCGTAGAAGCCCTCGGCGGGCGCGTTCTTTTTGGTCGGCAAGAACCAGCCCTCCAGGCGCCTGCCCCCGTCGGCGCGCGCCTCCGCGACCAGGTGCGACAGGAACGCGGTCTCGACCGTCCGGCCGATCACGCGGCAGCTGAGGAGGAAGGTGTCCACCTCGCAGACCTCCCCGGCGCGGCACAGGATCGCCACGCCGACGATCCCGTTGTCCCCGAACCTGTCTTTGACGCGCAGCGAGTAGACTTGCCACCCGGGACTTGCCGCCAGCTCGGCGATCTGCTGCTCCGTATAGCGGCGCGTGGTCAGGTTGAACTGGTTCGTCTTCTGCGTCAGCTGCGCCACCCGCGCGAGCGTTTCGCGCGTCACCGGCGCGATTTCGGCCTCCTGCTGCAGGGAGCGATAAAAGTCCTCCAGCGAGGCCGCGCCGCGCTCGAACTCGGCCCGCTGACGCTGCCCGCTGTAATGGCGCCCCCGCTCCCGGTCCTCGGCCGACAGGGTGAGCCGCTCGAAGACCGGGCTTTGGCGCAGCGCCTGCGCATAGCCCGCCACATCCTCCGGCAGCTCGATCACCGTCACCTCGGGCAGGTCGGCGCGCACGCGCTCCCGCTCGACCGGGTTGTCGTCCAGAAAGGCGACCGCGTCGACGCCGACGTTCAGCTCGGCGGCGATCTCGCGCAGGCTCTGGGCCTTGTCGTTCCAGTTGACGCGCAGGGCCGCGAAGTGCGCGGGCCGCAGCAGCATGCCCGGGTGGCTTTGGAGCGCCTCCAAGGCGTCCGCCGGGTTGTTTTTGCTGCACACGGCCAGGATGACGCCCCGATGGTAGAGGTCGAGCATCGCCCGCTGCAGCGCCTGGTGCGCGGCGCCGGGGTGTTCCGGGCCGACCTTGATCCCGGCCATCCCCTCTTCCCCGATCACGCCCCCCCAGAGTGTGTTGTCCAGGTCCGTGGCCAGCACCTTGCAGACCCTGCCCGCGAGCGGGTGGAGGAAGCGCAGCCACTCGCCGGCCAGGTGGACGAGGCTGTCGGCGGCAAGGGGCATGCGCATCGTCAGCCACTTGCGCTCGTCGTGCCAGCGCGCGCGCCCCTGCCGCGCGACCAGGCCGTCGTAGTCGAGCACATAAACCCCGGCGTGATCGCCCGCCAGCCGGCACAGCTCCCGGTTGATCCCCCGGATCAGGGCGGCCTGGCCCGCCTCCGATTGGCCGTCCAGGATCCCCGGACCGGGGACCGCCGGGAGCTCCAGGTTGTGCACGATCAGGTGCGCCCGGCTGTGCGCGCGGAACGCCCGCGCCCAGTCCCGGAAGCCGTCCGCGCAGCGCCGGGCCGCGGCCTCGGCCTGGTCGGGCGATAAGCCGGTGAAGCGCTCCCAAAGGTCGGGCGCCACGTCTCGGGTCTGGACGGCCAGGACGACCACGTCCGGCTCGAAACCGTACAGACCGCTGTTCCCGTTCAGCATCTCCTGGGCGTAGGCGTTGAAGTCGCCCACCTGCACGGTGAGGTCGATACCCCCGGCGAAGGCCGCCGCGCGCAGCAGGGGCACGACGGGCTCCACGGTGAACGACCGCAGGACGGCCAGCCGGCAGGGCGCCAGCGGCAGGTGCGCCCGCAGGCGCTCGTAGCGGGACACCACGTAGCCCGCCGTGGCGGGCGTCGGCTGCCGGCGCCACAGCGCGGCCAGCGCCGCGTTCGCCTCCGCCCAGGCCCCCCGCTCGAGGGCTTCCTCAACAGGCTGTCGCAAATCCAGGTTCTCGGTCATAAGAATCTCTACGCGCCGCCGGCGGGGCGCCGACTACCATCCCGCACGAATCGTGCCCGTCACCCGCTCGACCTCCTCGTCGCTCAGCCCCTGGTGCACGGGGATCGCCACCTGACGCTCGTTGAACTCGGCCTGCCCCGGCAGATCGTCGCGCAGGCCGCCGAAGACGGAGTTGTGGTCGATCCGCAGGTGCACCACCGACGCGGGGACGCCCCGCTCCTTCAGCTTGCGGATGAAATCCTCGCGCCGCTCCACCAGGACGGTGAAGAGCCAGTACGCGTTGGTGCGGTCCCCTTCCTGCCGGAGCAGTTCAAGGCCCGCGACGTCCGCCAGGCTGCTCGCGGTACTGGGCGCCGATCTGCTGGCGCCGCTCCAGATCCTGCCCGAACCTTCCAGGTTCCCCAGCCCCACCGCGGCCGCCAGGTCGTTCAGGTGGTACTTGTAACCCACCGCCTCGATGTCGTAGATCCGCTCCCCCAAAAGGAAGGCTGGCTGTTGGCCCGGTCGATGCCGAACCAGCGCCGCACGAAGGCGGCTTTGGCGTCCGCCTCGACCAGGCAGCAGAGCGCCCCGCCGTCGCCCGTGGTCAGGTGCTTGATCGCCTGGAACGAGAACGCGGTGAAGCGTGACAGGGCGCCGGCCAGGCAGTCCTTGTAGCGCGCGCCGAGCGCGTGCGCGGCGTCTTCGATCACGGCCAGGCCGTTTTCGGCGGCCAGGGTGTTGATCTCGTCCATGTCGCAGGGGTAGCCGCCCCAGTGCACCGGCATCACGGCCCGGGTGCGCGGGGTGATCTTCTCGCGGATCGCGGCGGGCGAAAGGTTGCCGGTCTGCGGGTCGATGTCGGCGAAGACCGGTGTGGCCCCCTGCATCAGGATGACCAGGCCCGTGGCGACGAACGTCTGCGCGGGCAGGATCACCTCGTCCCCCGGCCCGACGCCGCACAGGGCGAGCGCCAGGTGCAGCGCCGAGGTGCCGCTGTTCACCGCCACCGGGTTCTGGATCCCCAGCCGCGACGACAGGGCGGCCTCGAACTCCTTGACCAGGCGCCCCTCGCTCAGCCAGCCCGACTGCAGCACCTGGGTCGCCCGCTCGATCGCGCCGGGCGTGATCGTGGTGTGGAAAAAGTCCATCCTATGCCACCCCCGACGTGGCCTCGTCGTAATTCTCGGTGAACCAGTCCAGCGTGCAGCGGATCCCGGTCTGTATCGGCGTGCGCGGCTCCCAGCCCAGCACGGCCTTCATCTTGGTGATGTCGCCGGTCTTGCGCAGCGCGCCGTCCGACTTGGTCGTGTCGTAGGCGATGCGGCCCTCGTATCCGACGATCTCCTTGATCATCTGGGCCAGCTGATCGATGGTGTGGCCCTGCCCGACGGCGATGTTGAGCGGCTCGATGTCGCCGTAGGACGCGGCGGCGCGCAGGATCCCCTCGGCCGCGTCGTCGACGTAAAGCCATTCGCGGACCCCCCGCCCGGTCCCCCACAGAACCACCTCGGGCGCGTTGTCCCGCTTGGCCTCGTAAAACTTGCGCAGCAGCGCCGCCAGGGCGTGCGAGCGGTCCGGGTGGAAATGCTCGCCGGGACCGTACAGGTTGATCAGGATCAGCGAGACGGCCTCGAAGCCGTACTGGCGCTGGTAGCACTTGGCCTGCATGACGGCGCCGCGCTTGGTGGCGCCGTAGTTGTCCACGGTCGGGTGCATCGGGCCGGCTTCGAACTCGTCCTCGCGCAGGATGCCGTCACGTGGGTCGCCCGGATAAGCGCAGCCGGCGATGATGTTCACGTACTTTTGGACGCCGGCCAGCCGGGCGCCTTCCATCGTGTTAGCGCCCATCAACAGATTGTCGTAATAGATCTGGCCGGGGTACAGCTTCTGGTACGCGATGCCGCCCTGGTTGGAGGCGCAGTTGATCACGACCTCGGGCTTGTTCTGCTCGAAGAAGCGCACCGCCTGGTCCAGGGAGCGCAGGTCGCAGCCGGTGCTCCGGCTGCAGGAAACGACGTCCGCGCCCTGCTGCTTGAGCTGGGCCAGGACGCGGCTGCCCAGGAACCCCCGGCCGCCGGTGACGCAAACCCGCTTGTCCGCCCACTGGTTGGTGTTGTTTTCGTTCATGCCCCAACTCCTATCAGGTCGTTCGACCGTTCTTCTTGTGAGATGTGCTCCTGCGTCCACGGCAGGTTGAGCAGGAGTATGCCCGGCCACCGGGAATCGCGGAAGCCCTCCTGGCCGTAGTACTTGTTCGGCAGCGTCATGTCGTCGTCGACCTCGAAGCGCAGGACCGCGCCCGTCCGGCTGCGCGTGAAGTCGAAGGATCCCGGGCTGTCGGGGTTCCCGTCCCCGCCCACGTCGATCACGTACTCGCCCTCGTTGAGGAGCCCCCCGGGGATCACGCACGACGAGATCCGGCGCCCGGGCGTCAGCCACTCGTCGCCCCAGGAGTTCGCGTCCAGCGCGGTCAGCACGTCCAGCCCGTCCGCCGTCTGCAGGACGAAGCCGACGCGCGGCTTGTAAAGCCGCGCGTAGCTCTCCCATTCGATCTGGACGCGGATCGGCGAGCGGGCCGAGAAGCGGGTCGTGACCGCGCCGGTCTCGTCGGCGATCTGCACCGTATGCAGGCGGACCGGCATGTCGTTGCCCATCTGGTGCGGCGGGTCGAAGACGACCTTGCCGCTTTCCCGCACCTCCCGCAGGAGATACTCGGACAGGCACCGGGTGGTGTCGCCGACCATCCGGACCGTCCCGCCGTCCAGCCACACCGCCCGCGTGCACAGCCGCCGGATCGGGTCCATGTTGTGGCTGACGAAGAGGATGGTGCGCCCCTGCTTGGCCACGTCGCCCATCTTGCCCAGGCACTTCTTCTGGAAGGCGGCGTCGCCCACCGCCAGCACCTCGTCGACGATCAGGATCTCGGGCTCCAGGTGCGCGGCCACCGCGAAGGCAAGGCGCACGTACATGCCCGACGAGTAGCGCTTGACCGGCGTGTCCAGGAACCGCTCCACCCCCGCGAACTCCACCATCGCCTCGAACTGGCGCTCGATCTCGCGCCGGCGCATCCCCAGGATCGCCCCGTTGAGGAAGATGTTCTCGCGCCCCGTCAGGCTCGGGTGGAAGCCCGTGCCCACCTCCAGCAGGCTGCCCACCCGCCCGCGCAGGCCCACGCGCCCGGCCGTGGGCTCGGTGATGCGCGAGAGGACCTTGAGCAGCGTGCTCTTGCCCGCCCCGTTGCGCCCGATCAGGCCCACCACGTCGCCCTGGCGCACCTCCAGGTCCACGTCTTTGAGCGCCCAGAAGGTCTCGCGGCGGGCGCGCCGGCGCGGGCCCCGGAGCCAGCCCGCGGCCGCCTCGCGCAGCGAGTCGTGCTTGGGGGCGTTGTGGGCCAGGGTGTAGCACTTGCTGAGCCCCGGATCGATATGGCCACGTTCCTAGATGACATCGGCGAACCTGCGCTCCATTTTTCCGAACAGATAGGCGCCTGCGAAGAAGAGGACGATGGTGAAACAGACGGAGTAGACGACGAACGCGACGGGCGGCGCGGTGCCACCGACCAGCGACCAGCGGAAGCCCTGGATCAGGCTCGCCATCGGGTTGAGGTAGTACAGCGGCAGCAGGCGCCCCAGCTTCCCGGACACCAGCGACACCGGATAGACAACCGGGCTGGCAAACTGGAGGAACTGGGTCAGCGGGCCGATGGCGAAGCCGACGTCCCGGTAGGTGACGATCAGCGCGGCAAACACAAGCCCGATCCCGAGGGCGAACAGCAGGATCAGGCCCAGCCAGAACGGGAGCAGCACGACGGCCGGGGACACCGGCTGGCGGAAATACAGCATCAGGGCGGCGGTCACGCACAGTGCCACCAGGAAGTCGATCAGCACGGAAAACACGACCGACAGCGGCAGGATCATGCGCGGGAAGTAAACCTTGGAGACCAGATGCTGATTGCCCACCAGGCTGCCGGCCGTTTTGCCCAGCGTGTTGGAGAAGGCGCTGAACGCCATCATGCCGATGTACACGAACAAAAGTCCGGGGACGCCGTCCGTGGGCAGAGCCGCCAGATTGGTGAAGACGAACGAGAAGATGCCGGCCGACAGCAGCGGCCCGAGCAGCACCCAGACGGGGCCGAGCGCCGTCTGGCGGTAGCGCAGCTTGACGTCGCGCGCCGCCAGGGTAAGGAGAAGGTCCCGGAAATGCCACAGCTCCCGCAGGTTCAGCGAGACCCAGCCGGAGCTGGGTTCGATCACCAGGTGCGGCTTCCGCGTTTGAGAAAGCGAATGTTCCATTAGTGTCTGACTTTCACGCAACAGGGTTCCCCCGCAAGTAGTATGCCACGCGACCACACCGACCCGCGCGTGGCTCTCTACCGGGATATGCTGGCAAGACGCGTGCCAGGGCCTTTTTGCTTCGTACAGGGGGAGTTTGTGCGCGTGGACGAGAAACGCCGGACGCCCCTGACACCGACATCGGCTATCCGGCGAAATGAATTATACCCAGTATAGCCGCGGGTAAAACTCGCCCCCGTGGGGCCCTACGAGACCTGCCCGCGCCACCAGTCGAGCGTCTCCGCAAGCAGATCCTGCAGGCTCGTCTCGGGACGCCAGCCGGTGAGCGCCGTCAGCCGCGCGGGGTCGCTCACGCACTCGGGCAGGTCCGAGGGGCGCATCCGCTGCGGGTCCCGCTCGACCGACAGCTCCGCGCGCGCCAGCGCCAGCAGCTGGTCCAGCACGGCCTGTATGGTGACCCCCGCGCCGGACGCCACGTTCACCACGTGCCAGGGCGCCTCGTCCGTCTCGAGGAGGAGGCGGTACGCCCGGACCACGTCCCGCACGTGCAGGAAGTCGCGCGTGGCTTCGAGGTTGCCGACGCGCACGACGGGCGGCTCCAGCCCCCGCTCGATGCGGGCGATCTGCCGCGCGAAGGCGGGCACCACGAAATCCGGCCCCTGGCGCGGCCCCGTGTGGTTGAGCGCCCGCGCCGCCACCAGGGAAAGACCGCCCCCGGCGAAGGGCTGCGCCGCGCGCTCCATGGCCGCCTTGGACTCGGCGTAGTCCCCGACCGGGTGGAGCGGGTCGTCCTCCCGGGCCGGGCGGCCGGGGCGCGTGGCGCCGTAGACGTAGCCCGTCGAGGCCAGCAGCACGCGGCAAGGGCGCCCCGCCCCCTCCAGCGCCCGCAGCAGCTGCACCGTCGCCGTCACGTTGGCCTGGCGGATCCGCGCCGCGTCGCCGCCCGCCCCGGCCGCCCACCCGGCCAGGTGGAACACGCGGTCGGGCCGGGCCGCCTCGACGACCCGGGCGGTCGCATCGGCGTCGGTCAGGTCGCAGGGCAGCAGGCGGAGCGCCGACGGGAGCTCCCCGGAGACGGCCGTGCCGTGGGCCGTGCCCCAGAACTGGGCCTGCGGGTAGGCCCGGTCGAGCTCCTCGGCGAGCCAGCCGCCGACAAACCCGGTCGCCCCGGTGATCAGCATGCGCATGACGCCACCCCTACTTGATGGCGGCGGCCAGCGGCGCCAGGCGCGCCAGGTCCGCGTCTACCATCATGTGGACCAGGTCCCGGAACGAGGTGCGGGGCGACCAGCCCAGCTCCTCCCTGGCCTTGGACGGGTCCCCGATCAGCAGGTCCACCTCCGCCGGGCGGAAGAAGGCCGGGTCCTCCGCCACGTACTTGCGCCAGTCCAGCTCGACGCGCTCGAAGGCGGTCTCGACGAGCTCGCGCACCGAGTGCGTCTCGCCCATAGAAACCACATAGTCGTCCGGCGCGTCCTGCTGGAGCATCCGCCACATCGCGTCTACGTAGTCGCCGGCGAAGCCCCAGTCGCGCTGGGCCTCCAGGTTGCCCAGGCGCAGATCCGTCGCCAGGCCCAGCTTGATCCGCGCGACCCCGTCGGAAACCTTGCGCGTCACGAACTCCAGCCCGCGGCGGGGCGACTCGTGGTTGAAAAGTATGCCGGACACGGCGAACAGGCCGTAGGACTCGCGGTAGTTTACCGTGATGTAGTGGCCGTAGGCTTTGGCCACGCCGTAGGGCGAGCGCGGGTAGAAGGGGGTGGTTTCGTTCTGCGGCACCTCCCGCACCTTCCCGAACATCTCGGAGGACGAGGCCTGGTAGAAGCGGATGGAGGGGTCGACGGAGCGGACGGCTTCCAGCATCCGGGTGACGCCGAGCGCCGTGAACTCCCCGGTCAGGACCGGCTGCCCCCACGAGGTCGGCACGAAGGACTGCGCCGCCAGGTTGTACACCTCGCGTGGGGCCGCCTTTCGGAGCGCCTCGATCAGCGAGTACTGGTCCAGCAGGTCCGCCTGGATCAGCTCGACGCGGTCGGTCAGGTGCGCTATGCGCTCGAAGCTCTCGGTGGACGCCCGCCGGACGATGCCGCAGACGTGGTACCCCTTGTCGAGCAGCAGCTCCGTCAGGTAGGAACCGTCCTGCCCCGTGATACCGGTGATCAGTGCCCTGGGTGCCTCAGAAGTAGCCAAGCGAAACTCCTATCCCTGCGTGTCAGTCGCGCAACTCCCGTAGTATATTCTTATATTCGGAAGAATGGCGCGGATTTTTACCGGCAAAACAAAACTTTTAGATTGCCTCGGCGAACCGGGACTCGTACCGTTTGAAGACGGCGTAGCCGGCGGCGAACACCACGGCGGAAACCACGGCGGCGACGCCCACGTACGGCCAGGGCGCCGGCCCGCTCTGCTGGGGGAACGTCAGGCGCCGCGCCGCTTCGATGATCGCGGCCATCGGGTTCAGCAGGTACCAGCCCCGCAGGTGCGCCGGAACCCCCTCCAAAGGGTACAGGTTGGGCACCAGGTAGATCCACATCGCCATGACCAGCCCGATCACGTGGCGGATGTCCCGGTAGAACAGGTTCGCGCAGGCGAACAGCATGCCCAGCCCCGCCGTGAACACCAGCTGGATCAGGAGCAGGGGCAGGATCAGTACGATGGTGGGGCCCGGCACAACCCCGAAATAGAGGAGCAGCGGCAGCATGCCCACCAGGCCGAACACGAAGTCGACCAGTTTGCCCGCCACCGCGGCGATCGGGACCACCTCGCGGGGGAAGTAGATCTTGGTGATCAGGTTCAGGTGCGCCACCAGGCTCTCGGTCGCGCCCAGGAGACCGGTGGAGAACAGGATCCAGAACAGAAGGCCGAAGTAGCTGTACACCGGGAACGGGAGGCTGGTCTGCTGCTTCAGGAAGTGGCGTCCGACCACGGTGTAGATCAGCGCCATGACCAGCGGGTTCACCACGGCCCAGGCGATTCCCAGGAGCGACTGCTTGTAGCGCGCCTTGATGTCGCGCAACACCAGGTTCTCGATCAGCTCGCGATGGTTGACTAAGTTGAAAGCGACGGACACACCCGATCATCCCTTTTGCGCCGGGCGCCGCCGATGTCAGGCACCGGTCATCCGGCAGCCTACATTATACCCGGCATTTCTCCCAATAAAACGCGGGCTCAGTCCAGCAAGCATCACCGCTCCTTGCCGGGACGCTCAGCTTCCGCTTGACGATCCGATGAGCGGCGGGGAAGCCTCGCCTGTTTTTCCCCGGTGAACTTCCCTCCATTGATGCTTTACGGCCAAAACGGATCGCGGCGCCGCGGGCGCTAATCCGGATCCGTAGACATCCCGGGCAACGATCGTTAGATTAGCCAGCTCCTGTTGTCGCCATAGGTACTCCATTCCGGGGATCGCTAAACCCGCCCCGATGATGTACTCGCCCGCCGCCAAAGGTATCCTGTCTACGACACAATCAACACACTGCTCGCCCGGCTCGAACGTCAATGGCAAGTTCCCGTCCGGTTGCGTCGACAGCAAGAGCAATCGGGAGCCGTCGTCGCCCGCCAGCTCCAACTCGACCGAACCCCTCTGCACACGGTTCTTACACGAGAACCATACGCGCAGCACAAGATCGTCCCACGTCGCGACAACAGATTTGGGATTACTGTTGGTGTCTAAAATCTCTATCCTTGTCACCACAAAATCGTTCTTTTCAGCGTTCTCGGGCGCGTGATATAAAACGTGGGGCGGCTCGCCGCTGGGCCTGCTCCGCAAATGGAGCATCTCATGGTTGTAAAAGTCGACCGCGTCCCTAGCGCTGCCATGGAATACCACTTTGCCGGAACCCAGAACGAATCCCGTCGTGCAAAGATGACTCACGGCTCCCAGATTGTGGCTGACGAAGAGGATGGTGCGCCCCTGCTTGGCCACGTCGCCCATCTTGCCCAGGCACTTCTTCTGGAAGGCGGCGTCGCCCACCGCCAGCACCTCGTCGACGATCAGGATCTCGGGCTCCAGGTGCGCGGCCACCGCGAAGGCAAGGCGCACGTACATGCCCGACGAGTAGCGCTTGACCGGCGTGTCCAGGAACCGCTCCACCCCCGCGAACTCCACCATCGCCTCGAACTGGCGCTCGATCTCGCGCCGGCGCATCCCCAGGATCGCCCCGTTGAGGAAGATGTTCTCGCGCCCCGTCGCCTCCGGGTGGAAGCCCGTGCCCACCTCCAGCAGGCTGCCCACCCGCCCGCGCAGCCCACGCGCCCGGCCGTGGGCTCGGTGATGCGCGAGAGGACCTTGAGCAGCGTGCTCTTGCCCGCCCCGTTGCGCCCGATCAGGCCCACCACGTCGCCCTGGCGCACCTCCAGGTCCACGTCTTTGAGCGCCCAGAAGGTCTCGCGGCGGGCGCGCCGGCGCGGGCCCCGAGCCAGCCGCGGCCGCCTCGCGCAGCGAGTCGTGCTTGGGGGCGTTGTGGGCCAGGGTGTAGCACTTGCTGAGCCCCCGATCGATATGCCACGTTCCTAGATGACATCGGCGAAACCGGCGGGACGGACGGCGTAAGCCCGAGGCAGAGACCGGGACACAACCGTGAAAGCACGGGCCGCGGCCGCAGCACCGGTTCCTGCCGATGCGCGCGGCGCAGAATAAACAGCGTTAGGCATTAATGTAGACATGTCTATTCCATATAGGTAATGGATACCCACGTCTTTATGGGGAGGGCGCTACGTGGCGGGAACGGAGTCTGTGGACGTCTTCGCAGGACAACCCCTCGGCTATCCGACGCAAACAATTATACCCGATCTTTTCATCGGTAAAACCTACCACAAACCAGGAGGGCGGTCGCAACGTCCGAAGAAGGTCTCTGTGTGCGGTTGACCCACGGGGCCTCGGAAAGGGCCGATCCGGCGGGCGCCCGACGGGTGGGCGCGTATTCTTGCCACGAAGAAAGTTATCACTACGTCCCATACAGGCGGTCGCCGAAGTCGCCCAGGCCGGGGAGTATGTACTTGTGGGCGTTGAGTTCCCGGTCCAGCGCGGCGCCGAGCACGGGGACATCGGGGTGACGCCGGGTCACCTCGGCCACCCTTCCGGCGCGGCGACGACGCAGACCAGGCGGATGTCTTCCCCCCGCCTCCTTGACCGCGTCGATGGCCTGGCAGGCCGAGCCGCCGGTCGCCAGCATCGGGTCGACGATCAGCGTCCGCCGGCCCGTGACCGGGGAGTTTGCAGTAGTAAGCCGACGCGACGGCCGTGGTGTGGTCGCGCTCCAGCCCGATGTACCCCACCGAAACGTCGGGGAACAGCTCGACCAGGGGCGGCAGCATGCCCAGACCGGCGCGCAGGATGGCGGCGACCACCAGCGGCTCGCCCAGGACCTGCCCCTCCGTCCGCTCCAGCGGCGTTTCCACCGCCACGGCGCGCGTGGGCAGGTCACGCGTCGCCTCGAGCGCCAGAAGGACCGTGAGGTGGTGGGTGATGGTGCGAAACAGGGCGGGCTTGGTGGACACGTCGCGCAGGTGCGTGACCAGATGCCGGGCAAGCGGGTGCTCCACGATGCGGATGTCCAGAATCGCCTCTCCTTTCAACAGTCCGGCTCGGCGGCGAGGCGCAGGCTCGCCGCGTCCGGTCCTGAGGCCGCCGCGGATTCGGCCGCGGCGAGTCCGATGATCCAGAAGATCTCCCCGGTGTCCTCGCGCGCCACGAGGGGGCCGCCGCGCGGCTCGCGGCGTCCCAGCCGGCATCGGCCATGACCCCCGCACCGGGCGCGTCCTGCCCCCATCGCGATCCGGTCGCCCGGGAGCGGGGAGCGCACCACCAGCGGCGGCGCGTCCTGCCCACCCCCCATTGTACCACAAGCGAGGGAGACGCAAAGCGGGGCCGGGTAGGCAGGACGCGCGCGCCGCTCCAGTCAGCGCGCGAACAGCGCCGCGGGCCGCACCCAGACGCGTCCCGGCACGGGCAGCCCGAGGCGGTAGGGCGCGGGCGGCTCCCAGCGGGCGGGGACTCGAGCGTCAGCCCCGCCGCGTCGCCCCGGGCGCGCACCCCGCCCGGCAGGTCCGCCGCCCCGCCGCCCGCCAGCAAAAGCGCCTCGGCGGCGTGCACGTTGGCCGCGCGACCGCGTCCTCCGCCGCCCCTCCCCCGCGGCGTGCCGCAGAGCGCGCGCGAGCACGCGGCGGCGCAGGGCGGGGTGTTCCCGCGCAGCGCGCCGTCCAGCCGCACGCGGCGCGGCGCGGGCGCGGCGACGCGCCCCCAGAGCGCGTCCGTCATCCGGCCCAGCAGGTCCGCGTCGTCGGCGGCCGCGCCGGCCAGCCGCCGGAGGGCCTCGCGCAGGCGGGGGTTGAAATCGCGCTCCAGCGCGGGCAGCAGGGCCCGCAGCCGGGCGCGGGCGTACTGCCCTTTCTCGTTCGACGGGTCGCGGCGCGGCGTGACGCCCCGGTCCCGGCAATAGGACTCGACGCCCTCCCGGGACCGGGCGAGCAGGGGGCGGACGACGCGCAGGCCGGGGCGCAGCGCGCGCGCGGCCCGGAAGCCGCCCAGCCCGTCCGGCACCGTGCCGCGCAGGATCCGCAGGAGCACGGTCTCCGCCTGATCGTCCGCCGTGTGGCCGGTGGCGACGACGTCCGCGCCCGCCTGTGCGGCCGCGTCTTCCAGAAAGGCATAGCGGGCGCGGCGGGCGGCGTCGTTGGGGGAGCGGCGGCGGCCGGGCAGCGCGGCCCGCGTGCGCGGCACCGCCCCCAGGCCGATGACGCAGGGCAGACGGAGGCGCGCACACAGGGCGGCGCAAAAAGCGGCGTCCTCGTCGGCGTCCGCCGCGCGCAGGCCGTGGTGGAAGTGGGCGGCCCCCAGGGGGCGGGGCAGCCTTCCCGCGTCCGCCGCCTCCAGCAGGGCGAGCAGCAGGGCGCAGGAGTCGGGGCCGCCGGACAGGGCGACCAGCGGGCGCGCGCCCGGCGGGAACAGGCCCTGCTCGCGGGCGAAGTCCGCGACGGCGCGGGCGAAGGGGTGCATGAGGGAGGCCCGGCGAACCCCGCGCGCTTACCGGCCGGGCACAGCCGCCGCGGTCGCCGCATCCGGCTCGACCAGGATGCCCGACCCGGACAGAGACACGCGCACGCCGCGCCCGGCCAGCGCGCGGCGCAGCGCGCTGGTCGCCGTCTCCTGGCGCGCCGTCACGGCGACCTTCTCCAGCGGCGGCACGTCTTCCAGGGTGACAGGCCGCCGGTAGCGCACCGCCACCTCCCGCGCCGCCACCAGCAGGGAGGACAGCGGAAGGCCGAAGGACTGCTCCACCTCCGGCGCGGCGTCGTCCGCCGGCAGCGGCACGAACAGATACTTCGTGTGCCGCTCGCTGTTGGCGGTCCAGGAGACGCGAAGGCTGATCACATCGCCCCGCACCGCCGCGAAGGGAACGACCAGCGACTGGGGCTGCTCCGCGGTCAGGACGAAGCGGTACGACGGGTCCTGCCGGGCGAGCGCCGGGCCGGAAAGCAGATCGAAGCGCGCCGCGCCGTGCGCCGCCTCTTCGAGCCACACGGTGAACTGGTACGCGGGCCCGTGGTCCGCATCGACCGTGTCCGTCCGCGCGATCTGCAGCCGGGGCGGGGCGGCGGTGGTCTCCTGGTAGGCGGTCCCGGGCAGCACGCTCCCCACGCGCCCCAGGCCGGCCTCCTGCGTCTGGTCGGGGCGGGGCAGCAGCAGCAGCCCGGCGGCGGCCGCCAGGGCGCCGCCGGTCGCCAGCGTGCCCAGGGCCACGCGGCCCAGCCGCGGCAGCAGCGCCCGCCAGCCGTCGGCGCGCCGCGCCTGCTGCTCGACGGCCGCCATCACGTTCTCGTGGAAGAAAGGCGGCGGCTCCACCGGGGGCAGGGTGTCAAGCTGCGCCCAGAGCGCCCGCAGCGCCGCCAGGTCCGCCGCGCAGGCCGGGCAGGCGTCCGCGTGCGCGCGCGCCGCGCGCTCCAGCGCGGCGGGCAGCGTGCCTTCCACGTATTCCGATGCCAGTTCCCGTACCTTCGCGCAGTTCACGATCCACCCCCACACAGTGTTCCCTTTTACTTGGGACTCTCGGAAGCGCCGAAAAGTTCCGCGATCGGCGCCAGCTTATCACGCAGCGCCAGCCGGGCGCGGCTCAGGCGCGACTTCACGGTGCCGATCGGCAGGCTCAAGATCTGGGCGATCTGCTCGTACGAGCGGTCGTGCATGTGGTACAGGACCACCAGCGTCCGCTGCGATTCCGGCAGGGCGGCGACCGCCCGCTCCAGCAGCTCCCGCCGCTCGCGCCCCTCGGCCCGCTCCTGCAGGGTGGGGCCGGTGTCCTCGAACTGGCGCGTGACGGCGGTCTCTTCGAGCGCGAGCACTTCCTCCAGCGAGCGCTGCGGGCGCGCGTGGCTCCTTTTGCGCGTGTCGAAAAAGGCGTTGGTGACGATGCGATACAGCCAGGTGGCGAACGAGGCGTCGCCCCGGAAGGATTTGAGGTTCTTCCAGGCGCGCACGAACGCCTCCTGCGCGATGTCCGAGGCCTCGTCGTAGGAGCCCGCCAGGCGATAGGCCAGGCTGTATACCGGCTTTTCGTAGCGGCGCACCAGCACATCGAAGGCGGCCAGGTCCCCGCCCTGGCTCCGCCGTATCAGCTGCCGCTCCTCTTCCTCGCCTGCCAAGCCCTTGTCTCCCGTGACACCCCGCGCGCTTCCCGGCCGCGGCTGCCTACATTATACAGGATACGGAAGGCGCGCCCTGTGCTTTCCCCGCCCCGCCGCCATAATAAGCAGTACCACGCTGCTGCGCCGTTTCGAGCCCGCCTCGGGACGCTCGCCATGCCGCAGACTTGGGAAGGAAGGTTGATGACGAAGATGGCGCTGCAACACCTGCCGCCTGATGTGATACGGACCACCCAGAACCAGCCCCGCAAGACGTTCTACCAGGACTCCCTCGAGGAGCTCGCCGCCTCGATCAAGGAGCGGGGCGTGCTGGAGCCGATCGTCGTGCGGCCCGTCTCGGCCCGGGCGGCGGGGGCGCATACGAGATCGTCAGCGGCGAGCGCCGCTACCGCGCCGCGCGGATGGCCGGTCTCTCGGCCATCCCCTGCGTCGTGCGCCGGATGTCCGACCAGGACGCCGCCGCCGACGCCCTGCTGGAGAACTCAACGTGAGGACCTGAACCCGATCGAGAAGGCCCGCGCGATCCACGGGCTGCTGCAGTTCATGTCCTGGGAGAAGGTCGGCAAAACGCTGGGGGTTTCGGAAACCACGCTGCGCCGTTCGCTCGAGCTTCTGGAGCCTGCCCGCGAACATCCAGGCCGAGCTGATCGCCAAGCCGGGCAGCGACGAAGGGGCCTTCAACGAGGGCCACGCGCGCGCCCTGATCACGCTCAACGACGACCCCGCCAGCCCGGCGCGCCTGGCGGGCAAGGTCAAGCAGGAGAAGATGAACATCCCGGACCTGGTGAAGGTCATCGAGGCCATCCGCCAGTTCCCGCAGAAGAAAGAGGCGTTCCTGCGCGTGCCGGTCAACGTCACCGAGCAGATACTCAAGTCGCTGGGCGTGCGAGAGCAGCGCAACAAGCCCTACAAGGCGCAGACCGCCGAGCACCACATGAAGGGCATCGACAAGGCGGCCGCGACGCTGAGCGAGCCTCCCGACGCCCGCGTGGTCGAGTTCGTTTCCGCGCAGCAGATGAACCGGGCCTGCTTTCCACGACCGCCAGTCTGGCCCGCGAGATGGAGGAGTTCAACAAGAAGGTCAGGAGGCGCTCCAGAGCAGCGATTACGGCTTCCGCGAAGAGTACATCCACTGCCCGCTGTGCGGCCGGGTCGAGCTCTGATCGGCTCCTTGCGCTGCTCGGTCTGCTGGACGATCCTGCGCCGCTGCTATGACTGCGGCAACTACGACCGGCACTTCGAGAAGTGCGGCGCCACCGGCGCGCCGGTCTACGTTTCCGAGGCCGAGAACCCAAGGACTATTCGAAGTCCTATAAGTGCCCGGACTACAAGCCCAAGTTCGAGGCCCAGGCGATCAAGCTCAAGATGGCCGCGTAAGCAGAGCAACCGGGACGGACGGAGAAGGGGGCGGCCTGAACAGCCGCCCCCTTTTTGTTTGTCGCCGGACCCTGGTCGTGATCAGCGACAACAACCAGATCGGCTATCAGATCGGCTATAATGGTGGAGTTTGAAGCGATGCGGAGGCGGAGCGAGCGATGACGGAACCTTCCAGGACGCCGGCGGCCCGGTGCCTGCACCTGCGCACGAAGATGGACTATATCAGCATAGACGCCCCCCCTCGGGCGCCCCCGCCGAGGGCGATGAGGACGGGACCGGCGGCACGGACCACAACCACTACTGCCTGCACACCATGACCGTGATCGGCCCGGACGACGACATGGGGCCGGGCAAAGCGTCTGCGTTCCCGGCCGCACCTGCTATGAATCGTCGGGCTTTTTGACGCGAGAAGGAGGATAAAAGATGCAACAACGGACGCTGGGGAGCACCGGACGAACGCTCTCCCTGATCGGCTTCGGCGGCATCGTGGTCAAGGACGCGACCACGCAGGAGGCGGCCGAGCGGGTCGGCACGGCGATCGACGGGGGCGTGAACTATTTCGACGTCGCCCCGTCCTACGGCAACGCCGAGGAGATGCTCGGCCCGGCGCTGGCGCCCTACCGCGACGGCGTGTTCCTGGCCTGCAAGACCCAGAAGCGCGACCGGGAAGGGGCCGCCGCCGAGCGCGCGCGTCCCTGGCCCGCCTGCAAACGGACCGTTTCGATCTGTACCATTGCACGCCCTGTCGAAGCCGGAGGATGTGGAGCAGGCTTTCGGGCCGGGCGGGGCCATGGAGGCGTTCGTGGCGGCGCGGAAGCGGGCTTGGTGCGCCACCTGGGTTTCTCCGCGCACTCTTCCGAGGTGGCGCTCGAGGCGCTGCGCCGGTTCCCCTTCGATTCCGTCCTGTTCCCGGTGAACTACGTGACCTGGAACGCGGCGGGCTCGGGCCGCAGGTCCTGGAAAGGCGAAGCAGATCGGGGCCGGGCGGCTGGCGCTCAAGGCGATGGCGCGCGGCCCGGCCCCCAGGGACAGCCCGCCCGTACGCCAAGTGCTGGTACACGCCGCTGGACGACCCGGACGAGGCGGCGCTGGCGCTACGGTGGACCCTTTCGCAGGACATAACGGCGGCGGTCCCGCCGGGCGAGTGGCCCCTGTTCCAGATCGCGCTGCGGGTGGCACGGGAGTTCGCGCCCCTCGGGGAGCAGGAGATGGCCGAGGCCGGGCGGCGGGCGCAGGGCGAGGAGCCGCTGTTCCGTTTGGCGGCAGGCGCCTGAGGCGCGCAGGGGGGCGGCCGCGCCGCCCCCTGCGCGCCCCCGTGCTTGCGCCGCGGGCGCGACCGAGAGCCGGTTCTCCACCGCGCGGACGCCGGGCACGCGGGCGCAGGTTTCGGCGGCGGTGCGCCGCTCCCAGCTCGGAGGGGACGCTTCCCGTAAGCTCGACCGTCCCTTCCGCCACGGCGACGCCGATCCGCGCCGTGCAGGCGCGTCCCCTGCGAGCGCCTCCTCCACCCGGCCGGCGATCTCCATATCGGCATCCTCGTCGCCGTCCGCCGCGCCCGCCGCCGCGTAACCCACTGCGCCGGCGGCCAGCAGGCCGGTGCCACCCGCGGGCGGCGTCACCCCGCCCGCCGCGGCGCTGAGCGACGCGCCGGCGGCATACGCCCCCCCCGCCGCCAGGGGGGACGACCGGCGCCACCGCCGCTTCGTCCTGCCCGCCATCCGCGTCTTCCGTCCGGTCCTCTGTGCCGACCTTCCCCTCATCCATCGTGCAAACCTCCGCGACGGTTCTCCTCGCGTTCCGTCGTAAAACCGTTTGAAATTACCTGTAACCTAAGTACCCTTTCCAGCGTCTTTATATGCGGGTGTATATTCTACCTGGTGAAACGATACGCAGGTTTAGATAATCGTTTGAAACGTGGATATCTATGGCAGCCCGACCACAAGATGACGCTCTGCGCACTCCAGCGTGCGCAGGCGAGCCACACGGAGTCATTGTTGTCGATTTAGCATTTGGAAGAGGAGCAAGAGCACGGTGCGAAAGTGGGACAAGGATTCGATCGCGGCAGAGATCCTGCGCCGGTACGAGGGGGGCCAGGATCTTCTTTACTCAGGGGATGTCCAAGGAGAACTCTCCCCTGTTGCGAGCGGCGACGCGCTATTTCGGTAGCTGGCAGGAAGCCGTCGAATTCGCCGGACTGAACTACGAAGAGATACGCAAGTACCGGGTCTGGACCGATGAACGCATCACCGGGCGCATACGCGAGCCTGCACGCCCGCGGCGAGGACCTTCCTGGCGGCACGTTTCGAACCTCGACCCCAGCCTGGCGGCGGCGGCGACCAAAAGAGCCACTTCGGCTCGTGGAAGGCGGCGCTGGAGGCGGCCGGGTTGGACTACGAGCAGATACGGCGTTACCGCGACTGGAGCGACGAGGAGGTGCTGCGCCGCGTGCGCGACCTGTACGCCCAGGGTAAGCGTTTGAATGCCAAATCCATGGAGCAGGAGAACATCACGCTCATCACGGCGGCGCGCCGCCGGTTCCCGTCCTGGGACAAGGCCCTGTCGGCGGCCGGCCTCGACTACCGCGTCATCGTCATGCGGGCGCCGTTCCGCCGCAGGCAGCGCGCCGCTTCCGCGCCGATGCAGTCTGCGGCAGCGGGCAAACGCGGGCAGCCGGGGTACGTTCCTGGCGCCGTCCGGCACGACCTGCTCCACGATGCGTGAGCGGGTCGTTTTTTTTGCGGTCGGGATCTTGGGGGCCGACACCAGCGCCGACGCCCGCGCAGCCGTGCCGTTGACACAAAACCGGTGCAGCGTGTACGTGGACTGGCGCCTGACGGTCTGTCCGGGCGCTGACCAAGGAGGGTCTGCTGCGCACGCGCAGGCCCGCCAGTGCACGCACCAGGAGGCCGCGCGCTACCTGATCGAGAACGTGCCCTCGCCGAGCAGGAAAGCGGACAGGTAGCCGCTAACCCTGGCCCATGGCACAAACCCAGAGACTTCAGTGGATCGACGCGCAGATCCGCGGCGGCCGCTTCCCCAACCCCGACAGCCTGCGCGAGGCGTTCGGCATCTCCCGGCGCCGGGCCTATGATGACTACCGCTGCCTCCGGGACCAGCTGAGCGCGCCCATCATGTGGGACCGGGAGCGCCGCGGCTGGACCTACTCGGACCCGACATTCGCGCTGCCCGCCCTGGTCCTCTCCGACGGCGAGGCCGCCACCGTGCACCGCCTGCTGCTCGCGGGTCGGGAGCACCTGGCCCCCTCCGCCGCCGAGGGGCTGGACGCCTTCGCCGACTGGCTCCGGCCCTACCTGTCCGCGCGCCCCGCCGCCCTGGCCGAAAGCGCCGGCGGCGGCCAGCACCTGTCGGACAGCGTCAGCGTCCCCTCCGACCTGGTGCAAGCCTGCAGCCGCGCCATCCGCCGGCGGCGCCGCCTGCACCTGCGTTACCACGGCGCGCACCGGGGCGAGGTCACCGAGCGCACCGTCCGCCCCTACCACCTGCACCACTGGCGCTCCGAGCCGTACCTGCTCGCCTGGTGCGAGCTGCGGCAGGACTGGCGCACCTTTTTTCTCGGCCGCGTCGAGCAGTGGCACGAGCACGGCGAGGAGGCCGCCTTCGCGCGCGACCCGGACTTCGACCCGCAGGCGCTCCTCGCCCAGGGCTTCGACCTGCTCCACGGAACCGAGCTGGTCACCGTCCGCGTCCGCTTCTCCCCCTACCAATCCCGCTGGATCCGCGAGCGGCGCTACCACCCGAGCCAGCAGAACGAAGAGCAGCCCGACGGCTCGCTCGTGCTGACCTTGCGCGTGGCCGGCACCGAGGAGATCAAGCGCTGGCTGCTGGGCTACGGCGCCCACGCCGAGGTGCTGGAGCCTACCTCGCTTCGCGACGCGGTAGCCGAAGAAGCAAAAAAAGTGGCGGAAATTTATCGAGCGTAAACCCGGTGCAGGAATACTGCACTGGTGCCTGCTACAATAGTCACTGGAGACGCGAACACGATGCTGTACAGGAAGCTGTGGGCAAAATCGGCACCCCACCACCCCCTCTGGTGCCACCTGTTGGACGTAGCGGCCGTATGTGAGGCGCTGTTGCCCCGCTTCGGCCCCGTTGATCCGATACCGGACAGATGGGTTGCATACCTCGCCGCTCTACATGACATCGGCAAAGCTGACCCGCTGTTTCAGGGGAAGGCTCCCGAGTTGACGGCCCCGCTGATCGAGGCGGGAATCTGGGTCGGCGACCTGAATCGGTGCGCCGGCTTTCGCCACGAGGCCCGTTCGGCGGAATGGATTCAGGAACATCTCCGGGCGCGCGGGTGGGGCGACAGCGCGCTTGTGGTTTCCCGTGCCATCCGCGGGCACCACGGCGACTTCGGCGTGGAAGCCGAAACGGAACCGGTCACGGAAAAGCGGCTCGTGACGTGGGCGCCTATACGCGAAGCGTCAGCTCAGATGATCGCCGATGCGCTGAGCCTTGAGCCGTGGACCATGGGCGATTTCGAGGATGTGAGTGCGGCGGGCATCAAGTTGTCTGGCTTGATTGTGCTGGCCGACTGGATCGCGTCGAACCACGAACGGTACCGCTACCCTCAGTTGCCGACAGAGGCGGAGCCGACGGCTTACCTTGACGCCGCGCGGCAGGAAGCGAGGGAGGCAGTTCGCCGCCTGGAACTCGGCGCAGCCTCCACGAACGCCCTCACGGAAACGTCGGTTCCGCCGCGTTTTGCCGAGGTGTGGTCAGGCGACGAGTACGCGGTGATGCGCCCGTCACAGGCGGTGCTGGAGGCGGAGTGTCTGGCGGGCCGCGTTCCAGCGGGACTTGCCATCCTCGAAGCGCCCATGGGCGAGGGCAAGACTGAGGCGGCCATCTACCTCGCGGAGCACTGGAATCGGCTGCGGGCAGGCGATGGGGCGTACCTTGCGCTGCCCACCCAGGCAACCAGCAACCAGATGCACACGCGCTACGCCCGGTTCCTGAACGAACGTCACCCGCAGGCGTCGGCGCCGCACCTGATCCATGGGATGGCGTGGCTTCTGGACGATGTCGCGCCCCAACAACCGCCACAAACGTTCGGCGGTGATAAGGGAGACAATGATGGCGACGAGCCGGACATCGCCCGCGAGTGGTTCCAGAACGCTAAGCGCGCGCTGCTCGCGCCGGAGAGCGTCGGGACGGTGGACCAGGCGCTTATGGCCGCGCTCAACGTCAAGCACGGCTTTTTGCGGTTCCTCGGCCTGTCGGCCAAGGTTCTGGTGATCGACGAGGTTCACGCCTACGATGCCTACATGACCACGCTGATGTGCCAGCTTCTGCGCTGGTGCCGCGCGCTCAAGATTCCGGTCGTCCTGCTGTCGGCGACGCTCGCGCGCGAGCAGAAGCGTCGGCTCGTCGAGGCATACGGCGGCGCGGCGGCGCTCCCGGCGCCGCCGGGCGGGGAAGAGGCATACCCGCTGTTGACGTTCGTCCCGCTCGATGGGCCGGCGCGTGTTGTGCCGGTGGAAAGTGATCCCGCCCGCGACCGTAAAGTAATCGTGTCACCGCACCCCGGCCTGCTCCAAGACGCCGCCGGCACGGCCGCGCTCGCGGCGGAGTTGGTGCGGCCCGGCGGTTGCGCGTGCGTGCTGGCGAACACTGTCAAAGGCGCACAGGACATCTTTCAGGCGCTGGGCGACCTCAAGCTCGCCGATACCGACATGTACCTGTTCCACGCGCGCTTCCGCGCCGAGAAGCGCAAGCAAGTTGAAGACGAGATTGTCGGCCTGTTTGGCAAGGAGGCGGGGAAGGAGAGAAAGCCGGAGCGCCCCGAGCGCGCCATCCTCGTCGCCACGCAGGTCGTGGAGCAGAGCTTGGACGTCGACTTCGACGTGATGCTGTCCCAGCTCGCGCCGATTGACCTGCTGCTTCAGCGGAGCGGGCGGCTGTGGCGGCACGCGCACAACAAGCGTTGGCACCACGCCGAGCCGGTCTTGCACGTCCTGCTGCCGCCGGAGGGCGCCTTCGACTTCGGGCCGACCGGCAGAGTCTACAAACATAACCCGGAGGCGCTGCTGCGAACACTGGCCCTGCTTCACGGGCGCCAGTCCTTTGACCTGCCGAGGGATTTTCGCCTGCTGGTGGAAGGCTGCTACGGCGAGGGGGCCTTTCCGGGTGGCGTCATCCCGCCGGAGTTACTGGGGTCAGCGTCCGAGCAGCGGCAGGCGGCGCGCAACGAGGCGGAGTCGAAGGCCACGACGCACCTTATCCCGGAGCCAAGCCCGCGCGTGTTTTCCTACGGCCAGATGCCTAAACCCGTGACCGAGGCGGAGGACAATGAGCGGGCGAGTTACTTCCGGGCGCAGACACGCCTAGGCGACGAGACGCGTGCGGCCATCGTGCTGAACACGCCGCGCCTTGCCGCCGCGTTCCGGGGCGCGATGGAGCGCAGCAAAGACGACTCATCCGGCAAAAAAGGCCGCCCGTACTGGCCCAGCAAAACCCTGCTCCGGCGGCTGTTCCTGCAAAAGGTCAACCTGCCGTCGTGGTGGTTTGCCAAAGTCGCGCCGGCGGATGGCTTCGACCCGCTGGTGTTCGACGGTCCGCGCTGGCTGCGGCATCACGTGGTCATCCCCATGTCCGGGGACGTGTGGCGCGGCACTGTCGGCGAGGGCGATAAGGCGCGCCCGATTACGCTGCGCGACGACCCGACACTTGGCCTTTGTTACGTCGTGGAAGGAAAGGAGGCCGAACCCGAAGATGCCAGCGTTTGACCTGACCCATGAGCAATGGGTGCCCGTCCTGCGGGCTGATGGAACGCCGGACGAACTGAACCTGCGCGATGTTCTGTGCGAGGCGCACACGCTCAGCGCCCTCCGCGACCCGCTCCCGACCGTGGAGTTCGGCCTGTATCGGCTGCTCGGCGCGCTCGTGCTTGACATCTTTTTCGTGGAGCCTAAAGCGCCGCTTGACACGAAGGCACTGGGAGACCTGCTGCAAACCGGCCACTTTGACCCTGCCGTCGTGGACGCCTACTTTGCCCGGTACGCGGATCGCTTTGACCTGTTCCACCCCAAACACCCATTTCTGCAAACGGTGGGCATGAACATCAAGGACTCGAAGCCGCTTGCCGCGCTGGTGCATTCGCAGCCGAGCGGCACCAACGTGAACCACTTCCACCATGGCCATGAGCGCGACTTCGGCGCTTCGCCGGCAGTGGTCGCCCGGTTGCTGACAACCATACCACCGTTCATGATGGGCGTCGGTCAGGGAAACGCCCCGTCCATCAATGGGGCGCCGCCCTGGTACGTGCTGCTCGTCGGCGCGACCTTGTTTGAAACGCTCTGCCTGAGCACGTTTGTCTTGCTGCCTGATTGGATGGGGCATGGCGTTCCGGCCTGGCGCGACGACACGCCGGTCGTCGCCGAACGGCGCACCCGCACGACTTACCTGGAAGCCCTGACGTGGCGGCCCCGGCGTATCCAACTCGACCCGAACGCACCCGGCGTCTGCGCTTTGACGGGTGAAAGCGCGCAGGCCATTTCCGCGATGCGGTTCAAGGCCGGGGCACTGGTGGACTATGAGGTGTTGAAGTGGACTGACCCCAACGTAGCCTACAAAATCATCGAAAACACGGACAAAACCGGCAAGGTTAGCCACAAGGTACTTACCCTGCGTCCCCAGGAAGACCGTGCGGTATGGCGGGATACGGGCGCGCTCGCCCTGTTGGAGGCGCATGAGTATCAGTCCAAAGACGGCACCGCAACCCTGCGACTGTCCCGCCCGCGCATCGTGGACCAGTTCGCTCACCTTATACAGGACGGTTACATTCCAAAACCAGAGGCCGAACTTCGCCTGCTGCTCTACGGCATGTGCACGGACAAGGCCGACGTTGCCGAGTGGTACCGCGATGAACTTGTTCTGCCCGTGCGCCTGCTCTGGCAAAGCGCGTTCCACCAGACGGCACAGAGGGAGATGGAGCGAGGGGACCGGGTGGCTGAACTTTTGGACAAGGCCATCCGTCGGTGCCACCCACGCGAGGCACGCGGGCGGAAGACGGACAGCAGCAACAAGGTCCTGACAAAGTATGTGGCGTATCACCAACGCCAGTTCTGGGCGGCGCTCCAGGACGATTACGGACGATTATTGTCTACTCTGGCGCGGCTGGAACCCGACGAAGACGAGGACGCTGTTCGCACGGCGTGCGAGCAGTGGCATTCGCGTCTGCGCCGGGTGGCCCTGGACACGATGAAGAACGCAACGGATAGCCTCGACACGGACCGTTACGCTCTGGAACGGTTGACCCGCGCTCAGGCGGGTTTAGAGAAGGACCTCTATTTCCTGTTCGAGACGCAGGAACAGAAAAAGGCTCGACAGGAGCGGAG
>JAUJNC010000499.1 GCA_030446525.1 Armatimonadaceae bacterium | reverse complement strand
CCCCCAGGCACCCCCCCAAAACTTGACGGGGCCGGCCTGCCACACGACACCCCGCCGAGGCCACCGGGGGCGCCCAGGCACAGCGCGCCGGCGCCTTTACAACTACACCTGCAGTCAATACGGGGCGGTCCCCCCCCAAGCCACAGCCCCACACAGCGGGCCAGGGGCAAGCCGCCCCGCTCGCGAGCGGGGCGCCCCGCGCAGGCGCGGGGCGCTCCAGAGCCATAGGCCTCGCGCACCGCATTGACCCTTCCCGATTGGGTCGCATTAGCTTGTTTCGAAATGTTTTCCGCCGCGAGGCGGCACGTCTGCCCTGGGCTCGCCGGCACAAAAACTGCCCACCGGGGCTTGGGTTAGTAATGCTCTCTGCATAGTCAGGAAATGAGGCCGAACTCAGACGGGTCGCTGCCCCACAACGCCTTGTAGCGCTTCCGTGCCTTCTCCTGCTCGGCGCGTTCGGCTTCAACACCTTCCGGGGTTCCCGTCCATGTGGCCTCGTTTGAACGCTTGGTGAGGCCCATCGCCTGCCGCTGCTCATCGGTGAGCGCCGTACTAACGAACTCGGCGTCAGCCTTCAGGACATCCCAGATCTGGCCGGGGTTTACCTGGCGCTCAATGCCGGCGCGTTCGAGGGCTGGGTGGCGACCACCCGCGACCGGCATGGGTGGTGAAGCACCGGCTGCGCGGTCGGGGTAGACCGCCGCGTAGATGGCCTTGGAGCGGGCGGCGGTCAGCGCGTCGCGCGTCTCGGCCCGCGCCGCTATCTGCTGCTCGTACTGATGCCGCAACGCGGCGGCGCGAGAGTCGGCGTCGCGGACTAGGCGCCTCGCTGAGGTCGCTCCGCCCGACCTCATCGCATAACTCCGCCAGAGCGTGACCGCCGGCTGCCCTCCCCCGACCTACGGAGGCAAGCGCTGACAGCGCCAGCTGCGCAACGTCGAGCCGCACGTCCCGTACCTCCAAGACGAAGCGAGCCACCCAGCGGGTGCAAGCTCGCTCGAAGAGGTCCGGCTGCTCGGCCAGTAGCAATGTGAGAGCCAGGGCGTCTTCGAGCGTCACTCTCGGAAGCTCGGTGGCGACGGCGTAGGCCGCAGGACCGTTTCGGGCCTCCAGCGCTCGTCGAAAGCGGGTCAGCGCATGGCCCTCGGAGGTCACGAACGGACGTTCGCATGACCGTAAGCCGGTTCCCACTTGAGCATGCTCCGGGACTGTGCTATCTGACACCTGCCGATCTGGCGGACGGCCGGGAGGCCGTACCCAGTGAGGCGGGGAAAACGGAGGACCCGAGATCCTGCTCCCGTGGGGTCGGGACCCCGCGGGGCGGATTGCTCCCGGTCACTCGTCCCTGCCTGTGGCCGGGGGGCCCGCCCTTCCCTTTTGGTGCTCGAAAGCGTCCCTGCCCCCTGCGCGAGCACGTTCTAGGCACCCCTTGAGGATGATCATTCCCACCGGATCATCCGGCCCAAACCTGACGCGGCGGCGCAACCGGCGCATACCGAGACGCCCTTTTGTATGGTCGCTTGTGGGCAAGGAGCGAGGGGCTTAGGGAGCCCCGGACGACAAACGGACAAGGAGAGGTTCGTATGAGTTCCACGCTCTTGGAGCGCGGTATGGACGGAAAGCAGGTCCGGCGCCTGGCAACCGCCGGCTTGGCCGGGCTGGCTGTTGCTGTCGGGGCCGTAGCCGTTGCGCCGGAGCCGGCAGACGCGGGTCTTTTGGCGTGCAAAGGGCGCAACGCCACGATAGTTGCCCTTCCCGGGGTTAGAAGCGTCGGCACGTCGGGTGCCGACGTGATGGTTGGCTTTCCGCTGTACAGGGACACCCTCGACGGCCGCGGCGGCAAGGACCTGATTTGCGGCAACGACCAGAGGGATCACCTCCTCGGCAGCAACGGCGACGACAAGCTGTACGGCGGCCGCGGGCGACGCGACCGCCTCGACGGCGGCCCCGGCTTCGACCGCTGCTTCGGCGGTTTCGGAGCACGAGACATCGCCGTCAACTGCGAAGTCGTGAACTCGGCGATCG
>JAUJNC010000498.1 GCA_030446525.1 Armatimonadaceae bacterium | reverse complement strand
AGTTTCTTCATTTTGTGCTTTTCTTGAAGCTATTTCTTTCTTAGTTTTCTCCATGATGTTTTCTTTATGAAGTGATATGTGTCTGTGGATCCTTTAGCGGAGAAGGTCGTGCATGGTGGGCAGGATGCTGCGCAGGATGTCTCGGGGGCGCAGGTCGCCCTCCGGGGATCCCCCTATCCGTCCCTCGTACCACTCCCCGAACTTGCGGTTTAGCTTCTCGAAGACATCCATCGGCGCTCTTTACGCTTCTGCCGGCCCTGTCCGTCGCGGCTTGACGGTGCCCGCGACCGGCGGGTATAATTTGGAACAGCGCGGTACGCTTATTATACGGTCAACGCTCCCCGCCCGTCAACAAAGCCGTTGCCGATGCCGGAACACACCTGGGATATTGGATGCCAACTCTCGCGGTAGACTTCGACGGGACCATCGCCCACTACAAAGGGTATGCGGGCAGGGGCGTTTTCCTGGACCCCATCCCCGGCGCCGCCCGCGCGCTGCGCTCGCTCAAAGCCCGGGGCTGGAGCATCGTGGTTTTCACCTGCCGCACCGAGGAGGACGAGCTGCGCGCCTACCTGGACACGCACGGGATCCCCTACGACGCCATCAACGTCGGCCTGGACCCGAGCATGGAGTGCTCCGGCAAGGTCTACGCCGACATCTATCTCGATGACCGGGCCGTCACTTTCCGGGACTGGGAGTCGGCGCCCGGGTCGGTACTGGGCCGCTACCAGGAGCTGGCCGAGCAGAGCGCCCTGGATTACCACTCCCCCGCAGGAGACAACGAAAACGCATGAAACCCTGTAGCCGCCTGGCTTTTCTGGCCGCGGCTTTTCTGCTACTCGCCGCCGGCTGCGGCGACGACGGCGCCGGCAAGAACGCCGGCGCCGAGACGCCCAAAGAGCTGGTGCTGGGCTTCGTGCCGTCCCAGGAGGCCGACAAGATCGCCGACACCGCCAAGCCGATGGCGGATGTCCTGTCCCAGGAGCTGGGGATCCCGGTCCGCTCGTTCACCGCGACCACATACGGGGGGCTGGTCAAGGCGATGGGGCAGGGCCAGGTCGACATCGGGGCCCTGGCCCCGTTCTCGTACGTCCTGGCCAGCGACCAGGACGCGGCCGATGTCATTTTGAAGACGTCGCGCAAAGGGGGCGTGACCTACCACGCGATGTTCGTCACCCGCGCCGACAGCGGCATCCAGAGCATCGAACAGGCCAGGGGCAAGCGCATGGCCTGGGTCGATCCGGCGTCCGCGTCCGGCTATCTGTTCCCGGCAGCTTATCTAAAGGGCAAGGGCTACGACCCGGAGAAGTTCTTTTCCGAGACCATCTTCGCGGGCAGCCACGACAACGCCGTGCGCGCGGTCTACAACGGCGACGTGGACGTGGCGTCCGTGTACGACGACGCGCGCAACATCCTGCAGCAGACGATCCCGGACATCAAGCAGAAGGTGGTCAAGATCGGCCAGACCGAGGAGATCCCAAACGACACCATCTCGGTCCGTAAGGGCCTGGACCCGGCCCTCGTGGAGAAGATCAAGGCCGGCTTCCTCAAGTATGCCCAAAGTGAGCAGGGGAAGAAAACCCTGCTGGACGTGTACGAGATCGACGGTCTGGCCGAGGCGAAGGACTCCGATTACGACGTGGTGCGGCAGACGGCCAGGGCCATGGACGTCGACCTGACGAAGGCGAAGTAGTGACGGCACGCCTGTGAACCCCCCGGTCGTCGTCTTCGAGAAGGTCACCAAGCAGTTCCCGAACGGGCACGTCGCCCTGAGGGACGTCTCGCTCGGGTTCGGGCGCGGCGAGTTCGTCGTGATCGTCGGCCTGTCCGGGGCGGGCAAATCCACCCTGATCCGGTGCGTCAACCGGCTGGTGACGCCCACGTCGGGCCGCGTGCTGGTGAACGGCGTGGACGTCACGTCGGTGGGCGAGGCGCGCCTGCGGCGCGCGCGGGCGGGCATCGGCATGATCTTCCAGAATCACAACCTGGTTCGCCGCTCGTCGGTGCTCCGGAACGTCCTGGCCGGGCGGCTG